>JANXUO010000443.1 GCA_025356245.1 Hymenobacter sp. | reverse complement strand
GTCGGACGAAGCCCTTCGGGCGATTCGTCCGACCAATAGCCTACCGGCCCATGCCGGGGATGCCGCCTTGCATGCCGCCCATCATTTTGGCCATTTGGGCCATGCCGCCTTTGGTTTGCGACATTTTGTTCATCGTGCGCATCATCTTGCGCATGTCCTCGAACTGCTTCATCAGGGCGTTTACCTGCTGGATGTCGGTGCCGGAGCCTTTGGCCAGGCGCTTTTTGCGCGAGCCGTTCATCAGGTCGGGGTTCGAGCGTTCCTGCTTGGTCATGGAGCGGATGATGGCCTCGACGGGCTTGAAGGCATCGTCGTCAATCTCCACATCCTTCATGGCCTTGCTCATGCCCGGAATCATGCCCATCAAGTCCTTGATGTTGCCCATCTTCTTGATTTGCTCGAGCTGGCCCAGAAAGTCGTTGAAGTCGAACTGGTTCTTGCGGATTTTCTTCTCGATGCGCTTGGCTTCGTCCTCGTCGAACTGCATCTGGGCCCGTTCGACCAGCGAAATCACGTCGCCCATGCCCAAAATGCGCTGGGCCATGCGGTCGGGATAAAATAGGTCCAGGGCCTCCATCTTCTCGCCGGTCGAGATGAACTTGATGGGCTTTTCGACCACCGCCCGGATGCTGAGGGCCGCCCCGCCGCGCGAGTCGCCGTCGAGCTTGGTGAGCACCACGCCGTCGAAGTTGAGACGGTCGTTGAAGGTTTTGGCCGTGTTCACGGCGTCCTGCCCGGTCATGGCGTCCACCACAAACAGGGTTTCGGAGGGGTTGATGGCGCGTTTGACCTGCTCGATTTCGGCCATCATCTGCTCATCCACGGCCAAGCGGCCGGCGGTGTCCACAATCACCACTTTTTTGCCCGTGCGGCGGGCGTGCTCCAGGGCGTTTTGGGCAATCTGGACGGGGTTTTTGTTCTCAATTTCCGAGTACACTTCCACGCCAATCTGCTCGCCCAGCACCTGAAGCTGGTTGATGGCGGCGGGGCGGTACACGTCGCAGGCCACGAGCAGCACGCCGCGGCCCTGCTTTTTGAGCAAGGCGGCCAGCTTGCCGGCAAACGTGGTTTTGCCCGAGCCTTGCAGGCCCGAGAGCAGCACCACCGCCGGGTCGCCCTTAATCACGATGTCGCGCTTCTCGCCGCCCATCAGCTCGGTCAGCTCGTCGTACACAATTTTGACCATCAGCTGCCCCGGCGAAACGGCCGTGAGCACGTCGCGCCCCATAGCGGCGTCCTTTATTTTATCGGTTACGTCTTTGGCTACCTTGTAATTGACGTCAGCATCAACCAGCGCCCGGCGGATTTCTTTGATGGTGGCCGCGACGTTGATTTCGGAGATGCTGCCCTGGCCTTTGAGGGTTTTGAAGGCTTTTTCGAGCTTGGTGGAGAGGTTGTCAAACATGGACCGCAGATTTGAACGAATTTAACGGATTTAACGGATACGCCGCTGCGCGGCTGGCTGCGCTTGCGGGGAAGGCTGCGCCTTGGGGTTGCGGCAAAGTTACGCCCGAAGCGCGGGGGCGGAATGTAGCTTTGCAGACCAGTGGGGCAGTGGCCGGGCGAATTCCCGCAGGGTTCGTCCGGCCACTGGCGTAAGCTGCCCCAGCACGAGTCGTTCAACGAGAGTGGCCAGACGAACCCCTTCGGGGAATTCGCCCGACCACTCGCCCCCGCCTTCACACCTTGCCTCTCCGCCTTCTCGTCATTACCTATTACTGGCCGCCTTCGGGCGGGGCGGGGGTGCAGCGCTGCCTGAAATGGGTAAAACACCTGCCGGCCCTGGGCGTGCAGCCCACCGTGCTGACCGTGGACCCCGCCCAGGCCACCTACCCGGTGCTGGACGAAAGCCTGCTGGCCGACGTGCCGGCCGGGGTGCGGGTCATCCGCACCGGCACCTCGGAGCCGTTTGAGCAGTACAAAAAGCTGACCGGCCGGCCCGTGCCTTACGGCGGCTTCGCCAACGAGGGCAAGCCGGGTTTCACGCAGCAGCTCCTGCGCTTCGTGCGCGGTAACCTCTTCATCCCCGACCCGCGCCGGGGCTGGAACCGCCACGCCCTGCGGGCCGTAGCGGCCTTACTGGCCGAGGGCGAGACGTTTGACGCGGTGCTCACGTCGTCGCCGCCGCACTCTACCCAACTCATCGGCCTGGAACTACAGCGGCGCTACGGCCTGCGCTGGCTAGCCGATTTGCGTGACCCCTGGGCCGACATCTACTTTGCCAAAGACCTGCACCGTATGCCCCTGGCCATCTGGCTCGACACCCGTTACGAGCGCCAGGTGCTGACCCGCGCCGATGCCGTGCTGGTGACGTCGCCCGAAACCAAGCGCCTGTTTCTCAGTAAAAACCCGGCCCTGCCCAACGATAAGTTTCACGTCCTGCCCAATGGCTTCGACGAGGACGATTTCCGGCAGCCCACGCAGCCGCCCGCCGACTGCCTGCGCATCGTCCACACCGGCACCATCACCGAGCTTTACCACCTCGACGCACTGCTGACGGCGCTGGCCGCTACTGCGGCGGCCTACCCCGCCGTGCCGCTGCGCCTGCGTTTCGTGGGCCAGGTAAGCCAGCAATTGCGGGCGCAAATTGCCACCGCCGGCCTGGGTGCCATCACCGAGTTCCAGCCCTTCGTACCGCACCGCGACTCGGTGCGCGAACTGCTGGCGGCCAGCGTGTTGCTGATGGCCATCCCGGACGTGCCGCGCAACCTGGGCATCCTGCCCGGCAAGCTGTTCGAGTACCTGGCGGCCCGCAAGCCCATCCTGTGCATCGGCCCCGCCGGCTCGGATGCCGACCTTATTTTACGCGAATGCCACGCCGGGCACGCCCTGCCCTACGAGGATTTGGAGCTCATGCAAGCCACTTTGGCGCGGCTTGCCGCGCAGTGGCTGGTAAGCAGCAACCTGGATTTGACGGACAGCCACTTCGGGCACTACTCGCGGCGGGCGCAGGCGGGTAGGTTGGCGGAGTTGCTGTAGCGGCCCGGCAGCCCGAAAAGCTACCCGTACCGGCGGCGCTACCTTTGTTTTGGCGGCAGCATGACGCCACCCCCAACCCCTCAAGTTTCCCATGGACCACCTCGACAAATTATACCAAGCCTACAACGCCGCTCCTGAAATTTTTCATGCCGGCCGTTACTGGAAAGCTTACGAAGCAAAAATTGTGGATGAGGTAAGAAACGCCGACTACTCAGAACTAAGAAGCGGCAAATATCCTATTTTCAGCACCTTTGGCTTCAACGATTTGGTGTATCATTACCACCCCACCATGCCAGCTTACGTGAAGCTGGCGCGGCAAGTGGTTCGCAATTTATTTATTGATAACCGCGCCTCGCTACCGTACTCGTTGCGGCTGGAGGATATTCGGGAAATGGCCTACCAGTACACCAAGGCCCAGGGCGAATTGGCGCAGGCACCAGGCATTGAAACCGTGGAAACCAGCCTGTACGGCAATCCGCAAGACGTATTTTCTTTTAAAGGAAAGTCGTACACCACCAAGTTTTTGACCATGTACGTGCGCCACTGCTTTGTGCAGAAATACGCGCACCTTACTGGCAACGAAACTATTGTTGAGTTGGGCTCGGGCGCTGGGCAGCAAGTAGAAGTGCTGAAAAAGCTCTACCCTAACCTAACCATTCTTTGCTTCGACTTGCCTGCACAACTTTTTTTGTGCGAGAAATACTTGACCAATGCATTGGGTAATGACCAAGTCACCAGCTCGGAATTTAATTTACAAGTCACCGACTTGGCGCAGCTCGAAAAAGGCAAAGTGCATATGCTGGGTAACTGGCAATTTCCGCTTTTGAAGCAATTCACTTTTGATGTTTTTTGGAACGCAGCCAGCTTCGGCGAAATGGAGCCCGGCATAGTAGCCAATTACCTCAGCTACATAAAAGGGAATTGCCGCTGGATTTACCTGATGCAAGCCCGCAAGGGTAAGGAAAGCACCGCCGAAACTGGCGTGGTAAAACCAATTGTATTCGATGATTATCAAACTATGATTGGCCCCGATTATCAGCTTATCAAGGAGGATGATGCCTTTGATGCCAACCGCCGTGTTTCGCAAACTGGCGGCTATTTTCAGGCACTTTGGCGATTAAAATAAATCGATTTAATTCGTTTTATTTTTCAAATTTTACTTTATCACTAATTTTTTCTGCATGAAAAAATGTTTCCATTTTCGCGCTTTTATTATTGCTACATTAGGCCTTACTGCCTCCCGCCTGTCAGCGGTAGCACAGTTCATTATTACGGCGCAAACACCGGCTGCTAATCAGCGTAACGTGCTACGCTCAACTTCGGTAAGCGCTACTTTTAATCAGTCGCTTGCCGCAAGTGCAGCGAATAAACTCAAAATATTCAGCAACCAACGTGGCGGTCAACGGGCAGGAAACAGTGGTGTGACATCACTGACTGGAAGCACTTTAACATTTAACCCAACTTATAATTTTTTGCCTGGTGAAGTTGTATCAACCACTCTGATAAGTGGCATTCAAAGCAACACAGGAGCCGGGTTAAGCCACCCGAAGGTGATGCAATTCACAACGGCTGCTACGGGTGGTAACGGCACTTTTTTTGGTGGTGCCGACGTGGGTGTAGGTAGTCAACCGTACATCGTGGTGACGGCCGATGTGGACAATGACGGCGACCTGGATTTCATCACGCCGAATTTCAACGGCAGCTCCATTGGCAGCAGCGTCAGCGTGTGCTTGAATAATGGGAGCGGGGTATTCGGCAGCAAACTTGATTATCCGGTGGGCAGCCAACCGCGCGGCGTGGTAATGGCCGACTTTGACGCGGACGGCGACCTGGATTTGGCAACGTCCAACTACAGCGCCAATACGGTGAGTGTACGTTTGAACAACGGAAGCGGGTCTTTTTCGGGCACAACTGAACTGCCGGCTGGTATTCGTCCACAGAGTATTGTGGCGGCTGACCTCGACGGCGACGGCGACTTAGACTTGCTTTCATCGAACGAGATTGGAGGCACTGTAAACTTTCACGCTAACAACGGCAACGCCACTTTTAGCCCGCGCCCGGATATTCCCGTCGGCAGCTTTACGTTCGCCCTCACCACAGGCGATGTTGACAACGACGGCGACATCGACCTATTAGCGGGAGATTACAACAGCCAGTTCGTGAATGTGTGCTATAATAACGGCACTGGTTCATTCAGCTCGCCCCTAAACGTAAGCGTGTCTGGCAGCCCACGCGGCGTAGCAGTAGGCGATGTGGACGGCGACGGCGACCTAGACTTACTTACGGCAGACCTTGGGACCAACGCCGTGAGCGTTCGGTTGAACAACGGCATTGGTGGCTTTTCAGGCAGCCAAAATATACCCGTCGGCCGGGTGCCGGGTAGCATCACCACCGCCGACGTGGACGGTGATGGCGACCTTGACCTGCTAGCTACCAACATTGACGACAACACCGTTAGCCTCCGCTTGAATAACGGTGCTGGTGTATTTACCAACGGAGCCGATGTGCCGGTTGGGGCTGAACCCTACCGCGTGGCAATGGCCGACCTCGACAACGACGGTGACCTGGACTTATTGACCGCAAATTTCAGAGGCAGCACGGTGAGCGTTCGCCTGAATGACGCACTGCCCAGGGTGGCGATTATCGGCGATTCAACAGTGTGCAGCGGCGGGCAAACCGTGCTTACAGCCACTTCAGCGCAGCCAATAACTGCCTACCGCTGGACGACGGGCGCAACCACGCGCAGCATTACGGTGACGACGCCCGGCCTGTACGGTGTAACGGCTACGTTTGCCAGCGGCCGAACAGCTACTGCTCAACAGCGCGTACAGACACAGAACCCGACAGTCGAAATCATCGGACCAACAACACTGTGCGGCAACTTATTGACCCTTACAGCCGCCGCCAATACCACATCATTTCGTTGGAATACCGGCGCAACCACGGCCAGTATTAACGTATCTCAACCCGGAACTTATATGGTGACGGCATTTTTTGGGCCTACCTGCACTGCGACAAGCCAAACGGTTGTTGCCAATGCTCCGGCTCCGGTCTCCATCTTCACCTTGGGCCGCGACACGCTGCTTTGCGATGGCGACCAACTGGTACTAACCCCTCGCCCGGTGCCGAGGCCGGGCACTGCTTACCGTTGGTCGGATGGCTCAACCGGGCCAAGCTTGCTGGTACGGCAATTGGGCATATACTCGTTGCAACTCACCAATGCCTGCACGTCGCAAACGGCTACTCGCCACATCAACGCCCAAACGTGCATCAACATTCCCAACATCATTACGGCCAATGGAGATGGAAAAAACGACCGTTTTGCTGTTAAGGGACTGACTTCGGGGCCGTGGTCGCTCGAATTATATAATCGCTGGGGTCGCAAAGTGTATGAAAGCACCGACTATCAAAACGACTGGGGGACGGCGGCTGCGTTGGGCCTCTATTACTACGTGCTACGGAGGCCCGCCACAAACACCTTTTTCAAGGGCTGGGTAGAAGTGGTGCCGTAGCCCCACCAAACGCCAATCAGAACACCTTACTTAGTAACCGTCGTAACCGTGTAGGCAGCTTGCTGAGTATTTGCGCCTGCCAATCGGCAAACGCTGAACGACGAAGCTGCCCGCCATGCCAAGCACCTATTGCCTCCGCCAGTATTTGGGCCAGGGTGCGGTAGTGGCGCGGTTGGTAATGCCGCAGGTTGTCGGTTACATCGGCGGGTTGATTGACGAAAGAGCGCACATCTACCACGTAGCAATTGTCGGCTGAACCCACGAAAGTGGTTAGCGCTTCGTTCATTACCTGGTGGCGCTGGGCTGCCCCAATTTCTTGGGTGCCAGGCAATTCGATTTCTGAGCCATTTAGAAAAAAAATGGGGATGGAAACTGGTATTTGCGCCCGCAGCCAACGCAAGTTCTCAACGAATTGGGTGGGTAAGATTTCGCCTACAAACTCAAAGTCCAGGGAAAAACGCTGCAAAAAGGCTTCGTCAAGGCCGCGAAACCGACGCTTGGCATACTGAGCCGCCAACGGTGCTGGGGCATCCTGGGTTAAATTGTTGAAAGCGCTGAATGCAATTTCGTAGCCCGTGGCCCGCTCGCGGTACAAGTTCTGCACGTAGTCCATCAACGGACTAAACACCAGCACATCGTACGCATCCGTATTCCAAAGCTTGGTGGCGAAGGCCTCGCGGCCCAGAAACGGTAGCTGCGCCAGGCGCTGCTGCTCGGCGGGGGGCAGCTCGCGGGTGTGGCGCAGCAGGGCGGTGTGTTCGAGGTGGGCGGTTATCTGGTTTTCGTTGAGGTAGTTGAATTCTTCCTGCACCTGCAAATCGTAGGCTTGCAGGTAGGGCGTGAGCTGGCCCAAGTCGCAGCCGCCTTTCAGGAACACGCGCAACTTGACGCGGGCGGCAGCGGGTGGCGGCGTTTCGGCGGCGGTCGGCGCGAAGATTTGCAGCCAATCGGGGCGGTCGGTGGCGTTCACGGCGGTGATGACTTCGCCCTCCACGGTCAGCTTCGGGAAACCCAGCCAGGCGTAGGCAAACTGCTCGATGCCCAGGTGCAGGATGCGGCACGAAAACACCAGCTGCTCCAGGGTATTGGTGGCGGGCACGAGGCAGAACACCCCCACCAGGCCGTAGTCGCCAAACTGGTCGCGGACGCGAACGCTGCCCCAGCGGCGGGCGGGGTCGGCGAAGCTGGCGGCAAGCTCGGCGGCACTTACGCGGCGCTTGGTGTAGTTGAGCTGGTTGGAGCGGTTGATGAGCTCCTCGATGCGGGCCAGGTCGGGCAGCAGGGCGGCGGGGCCTTCGCGGAACTCGACGTGCAGGCCGGCGGCGCGGAGGAAGGCCAGGTTGTCGCCTTCGTACTGGGCGCGGGCTTGTTGCTGGCGCTCCAGCAGTTGGTACTGGTGCAGGCGCGAAAGGCCGGCGTCGGGCTTGCCCAGGGCCAGGAACTGGGGCGTGAGCTGGGGCAAGTCGGCGGGGTCGGCGGTTTGCAGACCGGGGTTATAAAAGGCCGCCTCGCGCCGGTTGGCGGGGTTGTCGTCGAGAAAAAGGGCGTTGGGCGCCCGCAGTTGCATGGCCGCCAGCAGCTCCTGAATAACTGGGCCTTTGGGCTGCCAGCTCACCCGCAAAAACACGAACAGCTCCCGAATGCCCAGGGCCGAAAGCTGGGCTTCGACGGGAGTCAAATCATTCTTACTGACGATGGTGTGGACAAGACCTCGCACCGCCGTGGCCCGCACCAGGGCTAGGTTTTCGGCAATGGGCGTGATGGGGCCTTCGGCGAGGGTACCGCGCCAAAAAGTATCATCTAAGTCCCAGATAAGAAGTTTTATGGGGTCGGCCATGGGGCAAAATTACGGGGCAGAGCGGGGCCGCACAAAACGAAATTCGGCGGGGCCAGTTCCGCAAAGCGGTTTGTTCCTGACTCACCCCGAATTGAAATGCGAAGAATCAGGCGGACGTAGAGACGCGACCCTTCGCGTCTCGGCGTTGAACGACAATTGTTTGCACGTAGGGACGCGGAGGGCCGCGTTTCTACAACTTCGCCAACCACTTCGCGACGAGTACAACCATCGCCCGGTGTGTGCTGCGCTGGAACTGTCTTGGCGCAAGTCGTTCAACGACAGTGACCGGACGAAGCCCTTCGGGCGATTCGCCCGACCACTGCCCTTTGCCACGGCACACGGGCGTACTTTTGCTCCTTTCCCGCTCCCCGTTTTCATGGCCCTCGACTTAAACCACAAATCTATTCTCGTCACCGGTGGCACCGGCTCGTTTGGCAAGCAGTTCGTGCGCACTGTTTTCGAGAAGTTTCCGCAGGTGAAACGGCTGGTGGTGTTCTCGCGCGACGAGCTGAAACAGTACGAGATGAGCCAGGAGTTTAGCCCGGCCCAGTACCCCGCCATTCGCTATTTCATCGGCGACGTGCGCGACCCGCAACGCCTGCTCAGGGCCTGCGAGGGCATCGACATCGTCATTCACGCCGCTGCCCTCAAGCAGGTGCCCGCCGCCGAATACAACCCGATGGAGTGCATCAAAACCAACATCTTCGGGGCCGAAAACGTGATAAATGCCGCTCTAGACTGCGGCGTAAAGGACGTAGTGGCCCTGAGCACCGACAAGGCCGCCGCGCCTATCAACCTCTACGGGGCCACCAAGCTCTGCTCGGATAAGCTCTTCGTGGCGGCCAACAACATGAAGGGCAGCCGCGACTTACGTTTCTCGGTGGTGCGCTACGGCAACGTCATTGGCTCGCGGGGCTCGGTGGTGCCGTTTTTCTTGCAGCAGCGCCACACCGGTGTGCTGCCCATCACCCACCCCGACATGACGCGCTTCAACATCTCGCTCGCCGAGGGCGTGGACCTAGTGCTCTACGCCCTGGAGCACGCCTGGGGCGGCGAGATTTTTGTGCCCAAAATCCCGAGCTACAAAATCACCGACGTGGCCGCCGCCATCGGCCCCCACTGCCGGCAGGACGTGGTGGGCATCCGCCCCGGCGAGAAGCTGCACGAGGAGATGATAACCGAAACCGACGCCCTGAGCACCGTCGAGCTGCCGCGCTACTACGTCATCCTGCCCAGCCTGCCCAACTGGGACGTGGAGAAATTCGTGGCGCATTTCCGGGGCAAACGGGTGCCGCTGGGCTTCCACTACAACTCGGCCAACAACGACGAGTGGCTGACGCCCGCCCAGATTCAGGAAGAAATCCGCCTGCACGTGGACGCGGGGTTTGAGGTGTAGGGGTTAGCGCCGCACTTCCAGCCAGCCTTTTATATGCTGGCCAGTGGCGGCGTTGGTTAGCAAGTAGTAGTAGATGCCATCGGACTGGTCCTGGGCGGCCCACGTGTTGTCGTAAGATTCGCGCCGATAAATTTCGCGGCCCCAACGGTTGTAGATGTGGACGGCCCAGTCGGCCGCTGTCAGGCCCTGGAGAAAAAAAGTTTGGTTAAGCGGGTCGTTGTTGGGGGTGATGATGTTGGGGATGAGCACCGGGCGGCAGGCGCGAGGTGTTATTTCGATGGCAGCGCTGGCGAGGCAACCGGCGGCGTTACGAACCTCCAAGCGGTAGGTGCCGGGGGCGGTGGCCAAGTATGTAGCGGCGGCAGAACCGTCTTGCCAGCGGTAAGTGCTGCCGGGCGGTTGCGCGTTAGCTTGCAACAGGACAGACGCGGCATTGTCGCAGAGGGTTACGTCTGGCCCCAGGCTCAGGGTGGGAATGGCGTTCACCACCACCTGTTTTTGGGTGGTCAAGCTGCCCGAGGGCGTGGTGGCGGTGAGGGTGACGGTGTAAGTTCCGGCACTGGAATAGGAGTGGGAAGCGGTGGCTCCAATAGCGGTGTTGGCACCAGCGGCGGCCGGGTCACCAAAATTCCAGGCAAAAGAGGAACCGGCTGGCAGTGCGCTGGCCAGTATACTGACAGCCAGCGTACTGCCAGCGCAAATCGCAAGTGGAGCAGCGAACGCCAGCGTGAGTGGTGGTGCTGGCAGTGGCAGGGCATTCGGGAAATTGGGCAGGCCCTGGCGGCCCTGGCCCGCCCCCAGGTAAGCCCCATTGACGACGAACCCACAGCTGGTTCCTGGGTTGTCGGGGTTCGGAATGGCGGCCAGATAATTCGACAGCTCCACCACCGTGTACAGCTTTCCGTCCAGCCCCCGCAACACGGCCCCGGTGTAGTTGCCGGGTCTGCCAATCACCTGCCCCCGCAACGTGGCACTTAGCAAGTCCACTTGCCACACATTGGCACTGGTCAGGTCGGTCACGTAGAGTTTGGAGCCGTTGGGCGAAAACTCCAGGCCGTAGTAGTAAACGGACGAGAGGGCCACCGGACGGTAGTTGCTCACCTGCCCGGTGGCGGGGCTGAAGTCGAACACTTCCACGGCCGTTTCGCGGATGGCCACGGCCAGCCGCTGCCCGTTGGGCGAAGCCCGGATGTAGCCCACTGCGTTGCCATTAGCGTAGAGGCTCCCGCCGCCGGTATGCACCGAGCCCAGGCTGCTGACCACCGGAGTCAGCGAAACGCCGCTGGCCGTGAGCAGGTAGCTGAAAAAAGCATCAGAGCCATACCCATGCACCACAATCCAAAAATCGCGGCCGTTGGCGTGGCGGATGGCGGTCAGCTTTTCGGTGAGCTTGGCGTTGCCGGGCACCGGCACGGCCACTTCCTTCACGGCCCCAATGTCGCCCATGCCGCCCCGCAGGCTCATGTCCACGATGGAGTAGCGCAAGCCGCCCACCAAGTTGTTCTCCACAGCATCCACCGTAAAAAGGTAGTGCTGGCGGGCATTGCCGGGGTTGGTCACCAGTAAGGCTCCTTGAGTGGATGACAAGTTGCTATGCATTAACACGCCATTGGGCATGGGCACATTGGCCCGGTCCCATACCCGCTCGGGGCTGGCGTAGCACAGCAGGTTGCCCGCCGGGTCGGAAACCGACGAGCAAGCCTCGCGCCCAATCAGTGCACTGTTGCTCATGGGCAGGGGGCTGCCGGTGGCCGGAAACACCAGCCCCGCCTGAGTGCCGAAGCGCCAGTTCACAGTTTCGCGCTGGGCCTGGGCCGGGTGCTGCAAGCCTAGCAGGGCAATTAGCGCAAGTAGCAGGGCTTTTTTCATAGGTGCAATTTAGATTTTCTAAAGGTAACGGAACCATCCGCAACGGCAGGCAGCGCCTATATTTGTTGCACTTTAAACCACTCCGACCGCTTTCCTCCTTTTGTTGCCGGGGCAGAATTTCAGCCGTTCTGTCGGTCTTGCTGCTTTGCCTCATGATGTCGTTTGTGCCCACCCGCCCCCTCCCCTACGGCCGCCAGCACATCACCGAGGCCGACGTAGCCGCCGTGACGGCCGCCCTGCACGGCGATTTTTTGACCCAGGGGCCAAAGGTGGCGGAGTTTGAGGAGAAATTTGCCGCCTACGTAGGCGCCACTTACGCCGTGGCCGTCGCCAACGGCACGGCCGCTCTGCACCTCTGCGCCCTGGCCCTGAACGTGCAGCCCGGCCAGCGCGTCATCACCTCGCCCATCACCTTTGCGGCCTCGGCCAACTGCGTGCGCTATTGTGGCGGCGAGGTGCATTTTGCCGACATCGACCCCGCCACCGGACTCATTGATTTGCAGCAGGTACGGGCGCTGCTGGAGGCGCAGCCAAAAGGCTACTTCACGGGCCTCATCCCGGTGGATTTTGCCGGACTTGCCGTCGATTTGGAAGCCGCCCGCAAGCTGGCCGATGAATTTGGCCTGTGGATAATTGAGGATTCGTGCCACGCGCCGGGCGGCTTTTTCGTGGATTCGCAGGGCCGGGAGCAGCACTGCGGCAACGGCCGCTTTGCCGACCTGGCCATCTTCAGCTTCCACCCCGTCAAGCACATCGCCACCGGCGAGGGCGGCATGATAACCACCAACAACGAAGCCCTTTACCGCCACCTGCTGCGCCTGCGCACCCACGGCATCACCCGCGACCCGGCCGACCTACAACGCCCGTCCGACGGCGGTTGGTACATGGAAATGCAGGAGCTGGGCTACAACTACCGCCTTCCCGACTTCAACTGCGCCCTCGGCATCAGCCAGTTGCAACGCGCCGACGCAGGCCTGGCCCGCCGCCGCCAGCTCGCCGCCCGCTACGATGCGGCCTTTGCCCAGGTGCCGGGTGTGCAGGTGCTGGCCCCCGGCCGCCCCGGCCACGCCTACCACCTCTACGTCATTCAGGTAGCCGACCGCAAAGGGCTGTACGACTTCCTCAAAACCAAGCAGATTTTTGCCCAGGTGCACTACATTCCGGTGCACCGGATGCCGTACTACGAAAGCCTGGGCTGGCGCGAGGGCGACTTCCCGCTGGCCGAAAACTACTACGCCCACGGCCTCAGCATCCCGCTTTTCCCCACCCTCACCGACGACGAACAGGACTACGTGGTGTCGTGCATTGCTGAATTTTTAGTTAAGAGTTAAGGATTGAAAAGCGGGCCGAATTCTCATGCCGTAACTTTCTCTTTTACCAGCACTCAAAACTCTTAACTCCTAACTCTTAACTCTTAATTAACCTTGCTCACCCAACAAGAAGACTTCTGGGCCGGCGACTTTGGCCGCGAATACACCGACCGCAACTCGCGCCCGCTCGACGAGTGGAACGAGTTTTACCGCAGCATCTACGGCCACACCAAGCTCGAAATGAACGCCGAGTTCCTGGGCGAGCTGCCGCGCGAAGCCCGCATCCTGGAAGTGGGCTGCAACACCGGCATGCAGCTGGTGGGCCTGCAAGCGGCGGGCTTCGAAAACCTATATGGCATCGAGCTGCAAGCCTACGCCGTGGAGAAGGCCCGCGACTTTGTGCGCGGGGCTAACATCCTGCAAGGCAGTGGCTTCGACCTGCCTTTCAAAGACAACTACTTCGATTTGGTGTGCACCAACGGGGTGCTGATTCACATTGCGCCCGAGGATTTGCCGCGCATCATGGGCGAAATGGTGCGCTGCTCGGGCCGCTACATCATGGGCTACGAATACTTTGCGCCCGACACCACGGCCATCAACTACCGGGGCAACACGGGCTTTCTCTGGAAAACCGACTTTGCGCGGGTGTTCCTGGAGAATTTCCCCGCGCTGCGGCTGGTGAAGCAGCGCCTCTACCCCTACACCGCGCAGGCCGAGCTGGGCAACCAGGACGTGATGTTCCTGCTCGAAAAAACTACCGCCTGATGCAGCGCGCGGGCATTATTTCGCAGGTGCGCATGGGCAGCACCCGGCTGCCGGGCAAGGTGCTGCTGCCCGCCGCTGGCCGGCCCCTGCTCGACTACCACCTGGCCCGGCTCGCGGCTAGCGGCCTGCCCGTGTTCCTGGCCACCACCACCGAGCCGGCCGACGACGTGCTGG
>JANXUO010000432.1 GCA_025356245.1 Hymenobacter sp. | reverse complement strand
ACTTTAAGGTGTTCGGCAAAAGCAAGCTCGCCGCCCTTAAGCAGGACGCGCTGCTCGTGGATTCGCAGAAGCTCATCAAGCTCTACGCCCTCCACGCCGCCGCCCTGGCCTACCCCGCCGTGGCGGCCGATGCCACCGCCAGGCTCGCCGCCGTGGCCGCCCTCGACGAAACCCGCGACACGGCCGACGCCGCCACCGGCACCACCATCCTGGCCCTGGCCGACGACCGCGCCGCCATTGCCCGCGCCGAGCGCCGCTTCAAGGCCCAACTGGAACTGACGTTTGACGCCCCGGCCAAGGTGTACAGCTTTTTTGACTTCTCGCGGGCCAAGCTGCCCAAAGCCAAGAAAACGACCGACGGCACCACGCCGGCCTAAAGTGGGCAGCGCGTACGCGCGGCTGGCTTTCGCATGGTGCGGAAATGGCTTGCGAGTACGCGCAAACGGCTTTTAGATAATCAGGAAGTGGCTTGCGAGTACTCGCGGTCGGTTTCGGGTATTCAGGAAACGGCCTGCGAGTACTCGCAGGCCGTTTTTGGTGATGGGAGAAGGGAGAGTGCGTACTCGCAGGTCGGTTTCGGGAGCGCAGAAGCCAGCCGCGAGTATGTGCTGGCCTACTGGGCTGGTTGGAAGCCGATGGTTTACTTTGCATTGTTCCAACCCTTTTCTCCTTCATTTTCATGCAACACCCCTACGCTTGGCTGCTGGCTCTTGCCCTGCTGGCCCCCACCCGCCTGTTGGCCCAAAAGCCCAAGGCCCTCGTCATTCCGGCCGATACCCTTTACTTCGACCAGGACTGGGAACGAACCACTGTGCCGGAAGATGCCAAATACGCCCGCCTTGTTCGCCACGACCTCGCCGGGAAACCCGTGGGAACGGTGCGGGATTTTTATTATCCGGGCTGGAAGAAGCAGTGGGAGGGCAAGCTGTTGAGCGAAACGCCCGATGTTAGTACGGGCATTTGCACGTATTGGCACGAGAACGGCCAAATGGCATCACGCGCTACTTATGTGCAGGGCAAACCCCAGGCTGATATGCAGCAGTGGAATGAGTCCGGCAAGTTGGTGGCGTGCAAGCTGGCCTATCAGGAGTTACCGACTGCAACTGCTCCGACTAAGTTGCATTCCCGCATGAATTCGGGTGAGTCAAGCACCGTGTACACGATTGATTTGCCCGCTAACCAAGTCGGGTTGTTTTATGCGCTTGACATTCGTGATGAAGGCGAACCAACAATATCGTTGGCCACGGCTGCGTCGCTTGCCGCTACTGCGCTTACCGCCACCACCACTGGTGGCATGAGTCTAATGGCCGCTGCGGCAAAAGCCGCAATGAATTTTCAGCAAGCCGAGCAGGTGAACAAGCCAGCGAGCCTAAGTAATTGTCGTTATTTAGTGACGACTGACTTGGCCACTGCTAATTTTTACAAGCAGTATAAAGGACGAATCACCCACCCAGAACTCGTCAGCAATCGTCCTGCCGGCTCGGGCATTGTTGGTTTACCTGCTGGGTGCCGCCGGGTGTATGTGTGCGTCAGCAACGATAACGACGTAACAGTTGCAAACGCCCAATTGGTGGTAAAAACGGTGGCCACACAGTGCGAATAGCGGTCAATAAATTTCTCTGACAGTTTTTGCTTACGCCTTTGCCCGTGTCCCTACTTCCCAACGATGAACCCATCCCGCCCATGCAGCCCGGCCGGATGAATTTGTATTCTACCGCCGACATCAAGCGCTGGGGCGTAGAGCAGTTTTTGGATGCAGTGTGCCTTAAAGAGCCGCTACCAATGCCTGATTTCAATTTCACCGACGAGGAAAACGCGGCAATGGACGAGATTTTGCGGCAGGAGCGGGCCGAATCCAACGCCCGCAACGGCATCCAGTAATGCCCTTCCCCACCGCCTACGTCCAGCTTGGTTTTCACCACATCGTCAGCCCGCAAGCGACGGACCACCTCGCGTTTCTGCTGGCCCTGACGGCGCCCTTCGTGGCCCAGGACTGGCGGCGGCTGCTGGCGCTGGTCACGAGCTTCACCCTGGGGCACTCGCTCACGCTGGCGCTGGCCGTGCTGGGCGTGGTGGCGGTGCCGGCGGCGCTGGTCGAAACCCTGATTCCGGTGACGGTG
>JANXUO010000419.1 GCA_025356245.1 Hymenobacter sp. | reverse complement strand
GTCGAGGCTGCCGAAGGCGTTGCTGCTATCAGCGTTGTCGGCGGCTTCGGCGGCTTCAAACTCGGCTTCGCTCATGCTGGCCAGGTCGAGGGCTTCGTCGTGGCTCGAGCCGGTGTCGCTCCACATGAGGTAGTCGGCGTACTTGGCGGCGATCTGGCTCTCGGAGCTGCCGCTGCTTTTGCCGCCGCCCTGGCTGGCGTAGGCGTCCAAGTCGTCGTCGTTGAGCAGGTCGTCGGCTATGCCATCGTCGTCGGCTATGCCATCGTCGTCGGCGGTGAGATTGTCGGTGAGGTCGAGGTTTTCGTCGAGGTCGTCGGGGCTTTTCATGACCGGGGCGGGGGAGTTAAGGGTAGATGAACAGTCTTTTCTCGACGGCGAATATACGCGCCCGCCGCAAAATCATCGGTGCGTTGCAACGCCCAAAATGGCCTTCCGCGCTAGCGGGGTGCGGGCTGCAAGTCGGTTACAAGCAGTTGCGCGTCGCAAAAATCGTACTCGGCGGGCACGTTGGAGCTGATGAGCAGGGTGCGTCCCGTCCGGTTGGACCGCACCTGTTCCCGAAACCAGGCCACGCCCGTCGCGTCGAGGTTGGTAGTAGGCTCGTCAAGCAGCAGCAACGGGGCGGCGGCAAACAAGGCCAGCCCCAATTTTAGCCGTTGCTTCATGCCCGACGAAAACTCGCGTACCAGCTGCCCGGCGGCCCGTTCGAGGTAAAGCAGGCCGAGCAGCTTTTCGACGGAGATACCCGCTTGCAGCGGCTTGAAATGGGTATGAAACCGCAGCAGCTCGCGCAATGTCAACTCGTCGGGCAGCTCCAGGTAGGGAGCGGCGTAGGCCAAGTGCGGCGGCAGGGCATCGGGCGGCACGGGGCGGCCTGCCAGCGTGTAAGCCACGGTGCCTTCGGTGGGCAGCAGCTGGCCTGCTAACGTGTTGAGTAGCGTGCTTTTCCCCGCGCCGTTGGGGCCTAGCAAGGCCGTGGCGGTGCCCGGCCGAAAAGGATGTGTCAGCCCCCGGAAAATCCAGTTGCGCTGGTAGCGCTTGCCCAGGCCGGTGGCTTCAATCGTCAGCACGAACGTAAAAAGCCTATTCGGCTTCGCTGCCCTCGGCGGCGCGGCCGCGCTTGGGGCTCTTCAGAATGCCCCGCGTGGCGTTGCGCACAAAGGCCACGGCTAGGTCGCGCTCGGGCGAGGTGGGCAGCTCCTGCTCAATCTGGGCTAGGGCGTCATGCGTGTTCAGGCCGCCCAGAAACAGAATGCGGTAGAGTTGCTGCGTGAGGGCCACGGCCTCGTCGGAAAAGCCCCGCCGGCGCAGGCCAATGGAGTTGACCCCGGCGTAGGTCAGGGGCTCGCGGCCGGCCTTCACGTAGGGCGGCACGTCTTTCCGCACCAGCGAGCCGCCCGAAACCATGGCGTGCGCCCCAATTTTCACAAACTGATGAATGGCCGACGAGCCGCCCACAATGGCGTAATCACCGATTTCGACGTGGCCCGCCACCTGCACGGTATTGGCCAGAATGCAGTGGTCGCCGATAATGCAGTCGTGCGCTACATGTACGTAAGCCATTAGCAGGCAGTGGGTTCCTATCAAAGTTTCGCCCCGGTCAATGGTGCCCCGGTTCACCGTCACGCACTCGCGTAGCACGGTGAAGTCGCCAATGCGGACGGTGGTTTGTTCGCCCGCAAACTTGAGGTCTTGTGGCACCGCGCCTACTACCGCCCCCGGAAAAATCTGGCAGTTGGCCCCAATTCGCGCCCCGCCCATGATGGTCACATTCGGCCCTACCCAAGTGCCGGCCCCAATCTCCACATCAGCGGCAATGGTCGTAAACGGCTCTACGGTAACGCCTTCTGCCAATCGGGCATCGGGATGAATGGAGGCAAGGGGGGAAATCATTCTGAAGGAGTGTTGAATGTTGAGTGTTGAGTGTTGAATGTTAAAAGGCCCGATTTAGCCATTCAACATTCAGCATTCAACACTCAACACTTTTAAATTTAAGCGTCTTTTCTGACAATCGCGGCGCTCATTTCGGCGTCGCATACCACTTTACCATTTACGAATGCCTGACCTTTCATTTTGGCGATGCCGCGTTTGATGGGGGCAAGCAGCTGGCAATGAAATACAATGGTATCGCCGGGCAGTACCTTTTTGCGGAAGCGGGCGTTTTCGATGCCCAAGAAATACTGCCAGTAATTTTCGGGGTCGGGCACGGTATTCATCACCAGGATGCCGCCGGTTTGGGCCAGCGCCTCAATTTGCAGCACGCCGGGCATTACGGGGTTGCCAGGAAAGTGGCCCTGAAAAAAAGGCTCGTTCATGGTCACGTTTTTCACCGACGTCACCATCTGGTCGTCGAGGTGAATGATTTTGTCAATCAGCAAAAACGGGTAGCGGTGGGGCAGCACCTGCATGATGCGGTTGATGTCCATCACCGGCTCGCGGCTGGGGTCGTACACCGGCACGGGGTTGGAGCGCTCCTCCAACATCTTCTTTTTAATGCGCTTGGCGAAGGCCACGTTGGCCGCGTGGCCGGGGCGGGCGGCCAAAATCTGGCCTTTCAGCGGGCGGCCCACCAAGGCCAGGTCACCCACGAGGTCCAGTAGTTTGTGGCGGGCGGGCTCGTTTTTGTGGCGCAGCTCCACGTTGTTCAAAATGCCTTCTTTGCGGACGCTCACGCGGGGTTTGCCCAGCATGGCGGCCAGGTCGTTGAGCTCGTCATCGCTCACCACGCGGTCCACCACCACGATGGCGTTGCTCAGGTCGCCGCCTTTGATGAGGTTGTTTTTGTAGAGCATTTCCAGCTCGTGCAAAAAGCAAAACGTGCGCGAGCTGGCAATTTCCTCGGCAAACTGGTTGATGTCGGCCAACGTGGCGTGCTGCGAGCCCAGCACCGGCGAGTTGTAGTCCACCATCACCGTGAGGCGGTAGTCGGAGAGGGGCAAGGCGGCAATTTCCACGCCCCGCGCATTGTCCACGTACCGGATGGCGTCGGTGATTTCGTAGTAGTTGCGCAACGCGTTCTGCTCCTCGCTGCCCACCGATTGCAGCGCCCGGATGAACTCGGCCGAGGAGCCGTCCATGATGGGCGGCTCGGGGCCGGAGAGCTGAATCAGCACGTTGTCGAGTTGCAAGCCCACCAGGGCGGCCAGCGTGTGCTCGACAGTGTTGATGCGGGCCCCGTTTTGTTCAATGGTGGTGCCGCGCGACAAATCCACCACATTGTCCACGTCGGCATCCACCAGGGGCTGGCCTGGCAAATCGACGCGCTGAAACTTGTAGCCGTGGCCCACCGGGGCCGGACAGAACGTCATGGTAGCCTCTACGCCGGTGTGCAGCCCAATGCCGCGCACCGTTACCGGAGCCTTGAGGGTGTGTTGCTTATCGTTCATTTCTTAGCTGTTAGCTATAGGCTGTTAGCTTTTCTTAAGCAATTGAGGCCAGTACATTTGAGCGGGGCTAACAGCTAACAGCTAATAGCCAACAGCTCAAAGATGGCTGCAAAGCTAGGGCTTTTCCGGCGCGTTTTGTGCCTTCTCCAGCTGCTGCACCCGCTGCTCCAACTCGGGTAGGCGGCGGAAAACGATTTGCGCCCGCTGGTTTTGCTTGAAATCAAAGGCCGTGGAGCCTTGCAGCGTCTGGCCTTCCTGCCGCACGGTTTTGCCCACGCCCGACTGCGCCGTGACGATGGTTTTGTTGGCCAACGACACGTGGCCCGCCATGCCCACTTGCCCGGCTATCACGCAGTTGTCGCCGATTTTGGCTGAGCCGGCGATGCCCGTTTGTGCCGCAATGACGGTGTGCTGGCCCACTTCGACGTTGTGCGCTAGCTGCACTAAGTTGTCAATCTTGCTGCCTTCGCGGATGATGGTCGAGCCCAGGGTGGCGCAATCGACCGTGGCGTTGGCCCCGATGCTCACGTGGTCCTCGAGTACCACGTTGCCAATCTGCGGGATGGCCTTGTAGGAGCCGTCGGGCTGCGGCGCAAACCCAAAGCCGTCGGTGCCGACCACGGCCCCGGCCTTCACCACGCAAAAGCGGCCTATCACCGTGTCGGCGTATATCTTAGCCCCGGCGTGGATAATACTGCCCTCACCAATCGTCACCCGGTCGCCGATGTAGGCCTGCGGGAAAATCTGCACGTTGTCGCCCAGCCGGCAGTCTTCGCCGATGTAGGAAAATGCCCCCCGGTAGGGGTTAGCCCCCACGGTGGCGCTGGCGGCCAGGTAAGCAGGCTCTTCCACGCCCCGGCGGCCGGTGCGGGTGGTCTGGGCGTAAAATTCGAGCAGCGCACTGAAGGCCCGGTACGGGTCTTCGACCCGGATGAGTACGACCTTAACGGGCTGACGCAAAGCCAAATCGTGGGCTACAATAACGGCCGTGGCCGCCGTAGTGTAGAGGTAGGGTTCGTACTTTGGGTTCGATAAAAATGCCAGCCCGCCCGGCTGGGCCTCCTCTATTTTAGCCAGGCTGCTGACTAGTTGGCTGCCGTCGCCCTCCACGGTTCCGCCGAGTTGTTCGGCTACTTGCTGCACGGTAAATTTCATAGGTCGGCAAAATTAAGGGATTGTGCTTGGTGTCGGTGCAGTGGTCGGACGAAACGAAATTCGGCCGCTGGCATCTCAATCACACAATTTCCTTCGGGTAGCAAATGTAAAATTTCTCGACCCGCTGGCTCAACGCCCGAATATTGGGCAAATCGGATGCGTCCATGACGTTCACCACCTCGCCTTTTTTAGTCAGAATTTCGATGGGTTCGCTGCTTTCGGCGTTGTAGGCGCTGTTGCTCAGGCGGCCCGAAATCATGAGCAGGGCGGCTTCTTCGGCGGGCAAGTCAAATTTTTCCTCAATCAGCTCGCGGATGCCGAGGCGAAACTCCTCGTCGAAAGGCACCGGGGAGAGCACAATTTTGAGCAGGTTGCGGTGCAAAATGCTCTTGGCTAAATAGCTGAGAACCTTGTCGGGGTGTCCGGCCCAGGCCTTAATGGCCGACCAGATATCGAAATCGTCCAGTTCGACAAAATGGCTCAGGATTTTATTGTCTTTTTCAAACTCTTCGAGGCTCACGGCGCGGCCCAGAAAATAGGCCAGGCAGGAGTTGGCGGGCACTTCCTGCCCGCGCCGGGCGAGGTCGCGGGCCCGTTGCACGGTGCGGATGACCATCTGCTCGGCGCTGGTAACGGTTTTGTGCAGATACACTTGCCAGTACATCAACCGCCGGCTCACCAAGAAATTTTCGACCGAATAGACGGCTTTTTCTTCCAGCACCAGCCGTTCGTCGTGCACGCGCAGCATTTTGATGAGGCGGTCGGCACCGGGCCGGCCTTCCTCCACGCCGGTATAAAAAGAGTCGCGGTTGAGGTAGTCGAGCCGGTCCATATCCAGCTGACTGCTAACGAGCTGGTGGAAGAAAGGACGTTCGTAGGTGCCTTTGAAAATGGCGATGGCCAGGGCGAGCCGCCCGCCAAACTCCACGTTGAGCCGCTGCATCAAAAACAACGATAATTGCTCGTGCGGAACATCCTGGAAAATAGCGGTTTCGAGGGCGTGGGAGAGTGGGCCGTGGCCAATGTCGTGCAGCAGAATGGCTATCAGAGCCGCTTCGCCCTCCTGGGCCGAAATGCTGGTGCCTTTGTCCTTCAACGTTCTCAAAGCCAGCTGCATCAGGTGCATGGCCCCTAATGCGTGGTGGAAGCGCGTATGCAGCGCCCCAGGGTACACAAACCCGGTAAGCCCGAGCTGCTGGATGCGGCGCAAGCGCTGAAAATAAGGGTGTTCGATGAGGTCAAAAAGCAGCTCAGTTGGAATGGTAACAAAACCATAAACCGGGTCGTTGAAAATCTTTTTCTTGTTCATTCGCTACTGCTGGAAGGGCCAGCTTGGGGCCACAAAGGAACAACGGCGGCGCGGCTGGCTGGCTCAGGCGTGGCTTGTTTACAACCCACGGCGTTGTTTTGTGGTACTTACTACTCCCCAGGTTTAGCGTGGCAGGCACGAAAACCAGCCTCTGCCCGTTACAGGGCTCACTTACCACACCAGCCGCCGGGTTCGCCCGGCCTTGTACTTATGCAACAAACAACCATTCTGTGGGCCGACGATGAGATTGATTTGCTCAAGCCGCACCTTTTATTTCTGAAGGAAAAAGGCTACGACGTAACGCCCGTCAATAGCGGGGCCGATGCCGTCGAGCACATCCAAGACCAGACGTATGACCTAGTGTTTCTGGACGAAAACATGCCGGGCCTCAGTGGCTTGCAAACCCTTACCGAAATTAAATCCATCCGCCCCACGGTGCCGGTGGTGATGATTACCAAGAGCGAGGAAGAGCACATCATGGAAGAAGCCATCGGTGCGAAAATCGCCGATTACCTCATCAAGCCGGTCAATCCGAACCAGATTTTGCTGTCTATCAAAAAAGTGCTGGACAACAAGCGCCTGATTTCTGAGAAAACTAATTCCGGTTACCAGCGCGATTTTCGGCAACTCGGCATGCAACTCTCTGACCGGTTGAGTGCGGTAGAGTGGGCCGAGGTGTACAAAAAATTGGTGTACTGGGAATTGGAAATCAACGAAACAGAGGGCAAAAGCATGGCCGAGGTGTTCAACATGCAGAAGGAGGAAGCCAATTCGTCGTTCGGCCGCTTCATCACAGAAAATTACGAGGATTGGGTGAATGGCGACGACAAGGACGCGCCGCTGATGTCGCACCAGCTATTTAAGGAGCGGGTGTTTCCGACCTTGAAAGCCACCGGCGACACGCCCGTGTATTTCGTGCTGATTGACAACCTGCGCTACGACCAGTGGAAGGTGCTCGAACCTATTATCACGGAGTTGTTTACCGTTGATAGCGAGGAAATGTACTACGCTATTTTGCCCACTACGACGGCCTACGCCCGCAACGCTATTTTTTCGGGTATGATGCCGTCCGAAATTCAAAAGAAATACCCTAACCTGTGGGTCGATGACCAGGACGACGAAGGCAAAAACCTGCACGAGGCCGAGTTCATGGAAATCAATTTCCAGAAGAATAACCAAAAGGTCAAGCACAGCTACCACAAGGTAACAAACCTGCAAGCTGGCAAGGATTTGTTGGGCAAAATGAGCAATTTACACAACAATTACAAGTGCAACGTCATTGTATATAATTTTGTGGATATGCTCTCGCACGCCCGCACCGACATGGCCATGATACGGGAACTGGCCGCCGACGAATCGGCCTACCGCAGCATCACCCGCTCGTGGTTTCTGCACTCGCCGCTGTATGAAATGATGCAGACCATTGCCGAGAAAAAGGGCAAGCTCATCATCACCACCGACCACGGCACTATTCGGTGCAAGCGCCCGTACAAGATTGTGGGCGACCGCAATACCAACACCAACCTGCGCTACAAGCACGGCAAAAACCTGGGCTTCGAAGACTCGCGCGATGTGTACGTGGTGCGCAAGCCGGAGCGTATTTTCCTGCCCCGCGAAAATGTTTCGACGGCGTACGTATTTACGATTGGCGACTATTTTTTCGCCTATCCGAACAACTACAATTACTACGTGAACTACTACAAGGACACGTTTCAGCACGGCGGCATTTCGTTGGAGGAATGCATCATTCCGTACATTACCCTCACTGCGAAGGGATAATTAATTTCGGTTAAATTCAGAAACAAAAAAGCCCGCGTTAAACAGCGGGCTTTTTTGTTTCTGAACTCGTCTGTGAAAACAGTGAAATTAAAAATTCTCGCTGCACTACGTCAGCTTTTCCAATGCCGCCCGCAGCCTGGGCAGCGCTGCTTCAATTGACGCCAACGAAGCGCCGCCCACCGAAAGCCGGAACCACGGCTCGGTAGCCTCCGCACCAAAGGCGCTAAACGGCACCACAGCCAGTTGGGCTTCTTGGATGAGGTAGCTGGTGATGGCCTGTGTGGTCTTGAGCATTTGACCGGTAGGTGTGGTGCGCCCCAGTACATCAAGCTTGACCGTAAGATAGATGGCCCCGGCGGGCGCTACGGCATCAATGGGCAGGCCGGCGGCTTTGAGGTCTTGCAGGCCGTCGTAACAGGTTTGCAGGCTGCGCTGGATGGTGGTTTTGAAATGAGCCAGGTAGGCATCAACGGCCTCGGTTTGGGGCAGAAACGTAGCCGTGGCCACCTGTTCGGCCTTGGGTGCCCAGGCCCCCACATGCCCCAGAATGGCCTTCATCTTCTCGATGACCAGCGCCGGGCCAAAGGCGTAGCCCACGCGCACCCCGGTGGCGGCGAAACACTTGGAAATGCCGTCGATGTAGATGACGTAAGGGCGTAGGGCGGGGCGCAGGCTCACGGGGTCGAAGTGCCGGGTGTGGCCGAAGGTGAGGAGCCAGTATATCTGGTCGTAGAGGATGTAGAGCGGCTTTTCGTCGGGGCCGCGGCGCTGGTTTTCGGCCAGTACCAGGTCGCATATTTCCTCCAAATCGTGCTGGGCGAACACCGTGCCGGTGGGGTTGAGGGGCGAGCACAGGGCCAGCAGGGTGGCGCCGGGCAGGTGCGGGGCCACATCGGCGGCGGTGGGCATGAAGTTGTTTCCGGGGCCGGTGGGCAGCAGCACGGGCGTGGCCCCCGTTAAGTGGCAGTAGTGGTTGTTGTTCCACGACGGAACCGGGAACACCACCCGGTCGCCGGGGTCCAGCAGGGCGCGGTAGGTGGCGTAAATGAGCGGGCGCGAGCCGCCGGCCACCAAAAAATTGTGGGGCGAGTAGGCGAGGCCCAGGCGGGCGTGCAGAAAATCGGCGGCGGCCTGCCGCAACTCGGCCATGCCATTGGCGGGCGGGTAATTGGTGCAGCCTGCCTGGTAGGCTTCCGTAATAGCGACGTACAACTCCCTGGGAATCGGATAAATAGTCGGGTCGAAGTCGCCGATGGTGAGGTTGCAGATGTCGGCTCCCTGCTTAATTAGGTCGTTTACTTCGTTGCCAATCTTGATGATTTCGGAGCCGATAAGGCCGGCGGCCATCTGCGAAACTTGCATGAGGTTGAGCTTTACTACCGGAGGAAGATTAACGCGGACCCCGATGTGCGAAGTTAAGGCGCGGGCTGGCGTTGCTGTGCTTAATTTTGTGGTTGGTGCGTGTGCAGAAGCTGTTTTTAGGATGCTCCCACGAGCTAATCGTGCCCTTTCGTTATGTTGCAGCCGCCCATTTTTGTGCCTTCGTTAGCTGACCTGCCCCTGGCGGCCCGCCAGGTAGCCGCCGCTTTGGCCGAGTGCAAGCTGCCCATCGTAACGCTGGAAGGGGAGATGGGAGCAGGCAAAACCACGCTGGTGCGTGCTTTGGCGGCTGAGCTGGGCATCACCGACGACGTAAGCAGCCCCACCTTCAGTTTGGTGAACGAGTACCGCGACGGCCTCGGCCATCCCGTGTACCACTTTGATTTCTACCGCATTGATAACGAGGACGAGGCCGAGCGCATCGGAGCTGGCGAGTACTTCGATTCGGGGTATCTTTGTTTGATTGAGTGGCCTGCCCGCGTGGCGGGCCTTTTGCCCGTACCGCACCTGCAAGTCAGCATCAAAGTTGCAGCCGACGAGACCCGAGAAATTCATCTCTACATTAACCGCTAAATTTTATCGGATACGAACTGCAAATTAGTGACTCCGGGAGTTATATTTGAGCAATAGCGTCGTCTTGATTTTAATTAATAAATCAAGTCAGCTCACTGCCAGCTAATAAATTCTTGGTTCGTAATTAGCCATTTTAATCGATAGATAAGAAAAGCTATGGCTGAACAGCTACCCTCAGGCTTTGAATCATTATCGACGAGCCGGGCGTATTTTACGCAGGAGTCGATG
>JANXUO010000301.1 GCA_025356245.1 Hymenobacter sp. | reverse complement strand
CGAAAACAGCACGCGGTCGAGTTTTAGCAGGCCGCTGTCTTTGTCGAGCTCGTACTTGCCCTTGCTGCCTTTCGGGATTTCGATGATGGACTGCACCGTTTGCGGGATGTTTTCGCCGCGCGACACGTCGTGCCAGGGGTTGAAGTGGTTAGTCATTCTTGCGTTGAGATAGTTGCTGAATTTTTTGGCGGATTTCGGCGGCGGCCGCTTCTGCCCTTCCTTTGGGCCGGGCCTTCCAGCCCGCCACTACCTGCGCGTTGGCTTGTTCGGGTGGCACCTCGTCCCGGTACAAATGCAAGTAGAGCCAGCAGGTAGCGAACCAATCCGATGACCCGGCTTCCCACCAATGCCCGGCATGGTGCAAGCACCGGTGCGCGTAAACAAAGGCCAGCAGGTTTTCAACCTGTTTGTGCGAGAGGCTGCCGTCGGACGCAATACGGTGATAGCAGGCCGAGGCGCGACTTGCCGCTTCGCGCTTCATGTCCTCGTTGTACAAGTCCATGTTTGCGCGATACGCACAGTTCCGCACCGTTTCCAGGGTGTCGTGACTCAGGCCGGATTCAGCTATGTTTTCGGCAGTCAGAAAAAGGGGCATAAGATATACGCTACAATGGTTCACCGCCCCAACACCTCGCGCAGCGGCTTGCCGCTGCAGCCGCTGGGTTCCTGAATACGCAGCCACTGCGCCAGGGTAGGGGCGATGTCGGTAATGTTGATGTCGGCGGCTGATTCTCCGGGCTTTACCCCCCAGCCCCAGAACAGCAGGGGCACGTGGGTGTCGTAGGCCCAGCTTGCGCCGTGGGTGGTGCCCTTCACCACGGGGTAGCCGTAGGCTTCGAGCCAGCCGGGGGCCAGCACGGTGAGCACATCGCCCGAGCGGGGGGCGTAGAAGCCGTTTTCCTGGTACATGCCCATGCCCGATTCCCAGTGGCCGCGCTCCAGGTCGAGGGCGGTGCGGCTTTGGGCCACGCCGGGCAGCAGCAGCAGGTCGGCGGCTACTTCGTGCTGAACTTTGCTCAGCTCCAGCCCTTTTTGTTGGATGAGGGCGTGGTTGAGGTAGGCTTGCTGGTTCTCGTAGCTCAGCAGCCACTGGCCGGGGCCGTGGCGGCGCACCAGGGCTTGTTGCAGCGAGTCGCGCATGAGGGCCGGCCCCGCGCCGCCGCCGGGCAGGCGGTGGGCCTGCAAAAAGCCCACGGCGTGGGCGGCGGCGTGGTCGGCGGTGAGAAACACCAGCGCCTGGCCCTTGCCCACCTGGGCGTCGAGGGCAGCAAAGAGGCGGGCCAGGTCGCGGTCGAGGCGCAGGTAGGTGTCCTCGGCCTCCACCGAGTTGGGGCCGAACTGGTGGCCCACGTAGTCGGTGCAGCTGAAGCTGATGGCCAGCATGTCGGTAATGCCGCGCTGGCCCAGCTGCTCGGCCCGCAGGGCTGCGAGGGCAAAGTCGGCGGTGAGGGCGTTGCCGAAGGGCGTGCTGCGAATCAGGTCCAGGTTTTGGGCCGAGGGCTGGAGGGGCTTCTCGCCCGCCGCTTGCAGCGTGGACTTTAAGGCCGGGGGCGAAATGGCCGCCAGCACCGGCAGGTTGTGCGGAAACACGGGCCGGTCTTCGCCCTTGAAGGCCGACTCCCAGGGCACGTCGTCGGCCGAGCTTTCGGTGTATTGGGCCAGGGGCAGCAGCGGGTTCCAGGGCTGGGCCAGGTACCGGGCGGCGTGTCCGGCGGCGTTGAACGTGCGCACCCATTCGGGCAGCGCCGACATGTAAAACGTGCTGGTGATGAAGGCTCCGTTGCCGCCATCGAACCAGTAGGCCCCCGTGGCGCTGTGCCCGGCGGGCAGGATGCTGCCCCGGTCTTTCATGCTGACGCCGATGACCTTGCTCTGAAAGTTGGTGGCCAGCCGCAGCTCGTCGCCGATGGTGTTGGCCAGCAGGTGGCGGGGGCTTTGCTGCCCGGCCTGGGCACTGCCGCCCACGGCCTGCACCGCGCGGTCTTCGGTGACGTAGGTGGCGCGACCCTCGTCGCGCAGCCACCAGTTGTTGCCCACAATGCCATGCACGGCGGGCGTGGTGCCGGTATAGACGCTGGCGTGGCCCGGCCCGGTGTAGGTGGGCACGTAGTTGTAGTGGCAGCTGGTGTAGTTAAACCCTTCGCCCATCAGGCGTTTGAAGCCCCCGGCGGGGTACTTGTCCCAGTAGCGGTACAGAAAATCGTAGCGCATCTGGTCGATAACGATGCCGACCACGAGCTTGGGCCGGGCTAGCGGGGCCGGGCCAGCAGCCCGCACCGGGCCAGCTAAGACCAACAAAACCAACAGCAACAATTTTTTCATGCAGGAAAGAATGGAAGTAACCCGGCAAAGGTACCGTAGCACCGCAGCACGGGGCCAGAAAAAGGCGGATTTCTGATGTTGTGTTTTTGGGTGCCGGCATTTTAGCTTTCGCCGAAAGTTCGGCCCGCAACACCGCGCCCAGTTCCCACCACAGTCACCCGTTTCTTACCTTGTGCCATGCTCCAGGAAATTCTTACGGCCCGCAACGTGCGCCTGCTGCTGTGGCGCGACGACCTGCTAGACCCCGAGCTGCCCGGCAACAAGGCCCGCAAGCTCAAGTACAATTTGCTGGAAGCCAACAAGCAGGGCCATTCCCGACTGCTCACCTTCGGCGGGGCGTACTCCAACCACCTGGCGGCGGTGGCGGCGGCGGGCCGCCGCTACGGCCTGGCCACCGTTGGCCTGGTGCGCGGCGAACCCACCGTGCCCCTCAACCCCACACTGGCCCGCTGCGCGGCCGACGGCATGGCCCTGCACTACCTCGACCGCGCCACCTACCGCCGCCGCGCCGACCCCGGTTTCCAAGCCGAAATGCTGGCCCAATACGGCCCGGCCTACCTGCTGCCCGAGGGCGGCACCAACGCCCTGGCCCTGCCCGGCGTGGCCGAGCTGGTGGCCGACATCCGCCAGCACGCCGCCTTCGATGCCCTGGCCGTGGCCGTGGGCACCGGCGGCACCCTGGCCGGAATGCTCTGCGGCCTGGCCGGGCAGCAGCCGGTGGTAGCCGTGCCCGCCCTCAAAAACGGCGGCTTCCTGCGGACCGAAGTCGATGCCATGACGCAAGCCGCCGTGGGCCGCACCTTCGCCAACTACACCCTGCACCTCGACTACCACTTCGGCGGGTACGCCAGGCTGCCCCCGCCGTTGCGGGCGTTTATTCAGGATTTCGAGGCGCAGCACGGCGTGTTGCTCGACCCGATTTACACCAGTAAGCTGCTGTTTGGGGTGCTGGATTTGATAAAGCAAGGGCACTTTGCGGCCGGTAGCACGGTGGTGGCCATTCACACGGGCGGCTTGCAGGCGTGGGCGGGGTTTGGGGCTAAAACTGAAGGGATGAGGCCGGGACCAATAAGTTAACCAAATGTCAGTTCTTTACCGATGACGGGCGGGTTAGGGTAATTGGCGGGTGCTCGTAAACAACCGCCGCCGCCGCCAGCACGAACACCGCGAACAGCACCGGGGCCAGGAAGCGCACGTCCCAGTCGTCCACCGTGAGCATGACTACGGCGGCTTGCAGCAGGGGCAGGGCCGCCAGAAACACCCGTCCTGGCCGCCACAGCTGGGGGCTGCGGGCGGTGCGGGCCGCCAGAAAGTACGCGGGCCACAGCCCCAGCACGTTGAGGGCGCGGTGGGCCAGCGAGTAATGTGGTTTGAGGCCGCTGCCAAACACCAGCAGCTTGCGGAGCATCAATTGGCCAAAGAAGCTGAAATTATGGGCCGCGAAGTACAGGACCCGCGCCGCCGGCCCGGTGCCGGGCGGCGGCAGCACCAGCGGCCCTGCCGGATGCACGGCCCACAGCGGCGACCGGAAAATAAGCTCGCCGCGCTGGTAGGTATCCAGCAGGTAAAAGGTTTCGAGCTGGTAGTTGAGGAGCTGCCAGAGCAGCGGGGCCGCCAGGGCCAGCAGCAGCAGCAGGGCCAGCAGCGGGCGGCGGTTGCGCTGCCGCCGCAGCACGCTCAGGCCGGCGAGGGCGGCGGCCAGGGCCACCACGAAGCCGTTGGGCCGCGCCAGGGCCGCGAGGGCCAGCAGCCCCAGCAACGCGGCCCAGCGCCCGGCCGTGGGCCGGTGCCGCAGCGCCATCAGCGCCCCGAAGCTGAGCACACTCAGGCTCAAAAACAGCGACTCGGTGAGCAGGAAGGCGTTGAAGTGCTGGCCGTCGGGCCACAGGATGAAGGCCGCCGTGGCCAGGGCCGCGGCCCGTGCGCCCAGGGCGGGCGTGGCCAGCAGGCGGCGCGTGCCCCGGTACAAGGCCCGCGCCGCCAGGCCCGACGCTGCCACTTGCCCCGCCACAATGCCCCAGCGGCCCAGCCCCAGCGCCAGCCAAACGCTCTGAAACAACGGGTACAGCAGGTAGCGGCGGTTGTGGCCCGGCTCGAAGTAGCCGTGCTCGGCAATGCCCTGGGCGTAAAGCAGGTAGCGGGCACTGTCGTTCACGAAGTGCGGGCCGTGGTATTTCCATAGCCAAAAAGCCTGCACCAGCACCCATAGGCCCGCCAGCCACCACCGGTGCTGCGGCCACCACCTTCGAAACACCAAGCCAAGCATGACCACGAATGTAGTGCGCAGCGCTAGCTTCGCGTGGTAGGCCACCCGCAGTCGGCAAGGAGTACAGCGGCTGCGTGGTCATAATAAGCGGGCAGTCTCCGCGCTGCCGCAACGACGCGACCTGGCTTGGTACGGCAGTCTGAACCGTACAAAAAAAGCCCTGTGCAGCGCACAAGGCTTTTCATTCGAAGCCCGCACCACTTGGGCAGGCTTTAAAATCTTCTTAATCGGCGCAATATTTATTCTACTACCACGCGCTTGGTCACCTGCCCATTGGCCGAGCTGAGGCGCAGAGAGTAGATGCCGGGAGCCAGGCCCGCTAGGTTGAACTCGGTGCTGGCACCGGCGGCCGTCATGGGCACGGTGCGGGTGGCTACGCGCTGGCCCAGTTGGTTGCTGACGATGACCAAAACCGGGGCCTTGCCCATTTCGGCGGGCAGCAGCAGCGTGAAGCGGCCGTGGGCCGGGTTGGGGAACAGCGTAACAGCCTGGCTGAGCGACTGCGAAGCCGAGGCCAGCACCCCGGCCGGGGCAAAGTACAGGCTGAAGCGGCCCGGCAGCGCCGTAGTGCTGGTGCGGAAGGCATAGCTGGGCTGCTGGCTCAGGTTGGTGCGGGTGCCAGTCTGGGTG
>JANXUO010000357.1 GCA_025356245.1 Hymenobacter sp. | reverse complement strand
TTTTTGTCAAGTACCCGCGACTTGACAAAAATCATCGGCTGGCATGATAACGGTCAAAGCCCCAGCAGCTATGCTGCCCGCACCTTTGCCCCGATTTCACCGCGCTCCCCCTGCCATGCCCCCGACCTTCGTCTCCCTCGTCGATTTCACGCCCGCCGCCGAGCAGGCCCTGACGTACACCGCCCACCTGGCGCAGCCCCTGCACGGGCACTTGCTGCTGCTGCACGTGTACCAGGATGCCGTGCTGGAGCCCGAGCTGGCCATTTTGGCCGGCCCCGTGCCGCCCGCCGCCCGCCAGCCCCTGATGGAGCGCCTCACCCAACGCGCTACCCGCCTGCCGGTGCCCGCCGAAGCCGAGCTGTCGGTTGATTCGTTGGCTACCACCGTGGCCGATTTGGTGCGCCGCCACCACCCGCTGCTGCTGGCTCTGGGCCGCGCCCACGACGAGGACTTTCTCGACCGCCTCATCGGCCACCAAGCCCTGCCCATTTTGCAAGCCGCCCGCCACCCCCTGCTGCTCGTGCCCGAGGGCTGGACCGACCCTGCCCGCCCCAGCCGCGTGTTGGTGGCCGCCGACGAGAACCCCTTCTGGCTCACGTCGGCCTCACTGGGCCTGGCCAGTTTATTCGACTCGCTGCACGCCACCACGACGGTGGTACACGTGGCCCCCGCCACCGGCCCTTCGCAAGCCGGAACGGCGCTGGAATCAGTACACCGCACGGCCCTGTTCGAGGGCATTGCCGACGACAGCCTCTACGAAGTCCGCGAAGAGTCCCGCGCCAACGGCATCCTGCACGCCGCCGCCGCACTCGACAGCCAACTGCTTGTAGTAATGGCCCGGCCGCACACGTTTTTGGGCGGCCTGTTTCACCACAGCATCACGGCGCAATTGCTGCGCCGCAGCCCCATTCCGGTGCTGGTATTGCCCACGATGGATTGAAAATTAAGCCTGTGAAGTGTGTTTTGATAACTGGCGCTACCGGCAACGTGGGCCTGGAAGTGGTGCGCGCCCTGCACCGGCGCGGCGACGTGAAAATCCGGGCCGCCGTGCGCGACGTGGCGCAAAGTGCGACCGCCTTCCACGACCTGCCCAACGTGCAGCTTGTGCCCTTCGATTTTGGCGATGCTGCCAGTCAAACCGCCGCCCTGGCTGGCTGCGACAGCCTGTTTCTGTTGCGCCCCCCGCAGCTCACCGACACGTTCGGCGACTTGATAAACCGGGCCAAACAAGCCGGTGTGGGCCACATTGTTTTTCTCTCGGTGCAAGGTGCCGAGCACAGCCGCTTCATCCCGCATCACAAAACCGAAAAGCTGCTGAAGGCCTGCGGCGTCCCCTACACGCTGCTGCGCCCGGCTTACTTCATGCAGAATTTCACCACCACCCTGCGTGCCGACCTCGTGCAGCGCCGCCGCATTTTTCTGCCCGCCGGCCGCGCCCGCTTCGCCCTCATCGACGTGCGCGACGTTGGCCGGGTAGCCGCTGTGGTGCTGGCCGAACCCGGCCCGCGCCACCAAGGCCAGGCCTACACCCTCACCGCCCGGCACCGCCTCAATTTTCAGCAAATGGCCGACCAGCTCAGCCAGGGCCTGGGTACGAAAATCACCTACGAGTCGCCCAGCCCCTGGCGGTTTTTCTGGACTGAAAAACGCGAAGGCGTAGCCCCTGGCTTTATTTTGGTGCTGCTGCTGCTGCACTACCTCCCGCGCTTTTCGGCCGCGCCGCCGCTCACCCAAACCGTGCAGGAAATCACCGGACAGCTACCCATTGAGTTCCCGCAATTCGTGGCTGATAATCGCGCCCAACTACTGGGCCTTGCTTCTCCGCCGTAGCCACCTTCCTGGCCTGCTGCTTTCGCTTTTTCGGGGTGGCCAGTGGGCCGGAAGTACAAGCCAGCTAATTGGTAATCCGGCAAAGCTGACCAATAAAAGGTAGTTCGGCGAAGAGCTGGCCGGCGGATTTACGCAACAGCATCAAAGTAGATTGTATGTTAATGCACTGACCTTAACCCTTGTACAACAGCACAATCCCAAACGACAACGTTGTCAATATCAATCCTACCATGAAAATAGTGTAGCTAATCCGCAGCAGCCCGTACTTGCGGTCCAGCACTTCGCCGAGGTAGTACACGTCGGTCATCATGTTGGTATAGAGCGAGTTTTTGTGGCGCATCAACTCAAACATACCGTCCTGAAAATGGCCCAGGCTGAGCTTGGTGAAGTTGCCGAAAAATAACAGATTCACCCGGCGGTTGGTCGCAATCTCGGGGCTCTTTTTCAGCCACTTGAAGCTCGTCACGTCGGGCTGCGCCGAGAGGATGGACGACACCACCGAGCCCAGCGAGGTAAGCAGCAAAATGCCCATCGGCACCGCCAGAATGGGGTTGCGCGTAAAGGCCGGCCCCAGCGCCGACGACTTGGCCCCGACGTAGGTAATTATCACCGACATCAATACGGCGTTGAGCGAAATCATCATGCTGGCCTTTTTGTCGGCCATGTCGCTCAATTTCATGTGGTTCGAGTACATCGTCCGGAACATGGTTTCGATGCCGCGCTTGGGTTCGGCAAAGCTGCCGGTTTCTTTCTCGTCCTTTTTCTTGGCCTTCTTCTCCAGCTTTTTCAGCTCGTCGCGCTGCTCTTTGCGGTTTTCTTTCAGTTGCTTGTTGTAACGCTCCTTGCCGGCGTCGGAACGGTAGCTGTGGCCGTGAATGAAGGCCATTTGCAGCTCGGCCCACTCGGGGTTTGCGTAGGTTTTGCCCAGGGCTACTTCCCACTCGGTGCGCAGCAGTTCGGCGGTGGCCTGAAACTCCTTCTGGGCCAGGTTGCTCATGTCGGCATCCGTCAGCATTTTTTGCAGCTCGGTTTCGGCCGGGTGGTCGCGGTGGGTGGCTTTGATGATGGACTGCACCGCTTCGCTGTCGGCGGCCGGGTAGTTTTGGGCCGCCAGCCATTCGGCGGCGCGCTCCATCGAGCGGTACTCGTGGCCGTCGTATACGTCGAGGTAGCCGCTGTCGTGAAACCAAGCGGCCAGCAGCAACTGCTCGGTTTCGGCATTGCTTAGCTCGGCCATGGTGGCCAGCACCCGGCACTCCTTCACCACCGTCTCGGTGTGCTGAATGGAATGATAGGTGAGGTGCCGGGCCAGCTCGCGCTCAAACAAATCGACAATGTACTTTTTGGCTGCCTTCACCAGCGCCGACTGCTCGGCCTTGGCGGGCTTGGGGGCTTGGGCGGGTGGGTTGGTGGGTGCGGCAGCCGCGTCGATATCGGTATTTTCCATGCAGGCAAGAAGGAAGGTGCGCCCAACAAAGCAGCGGCGAACCGGATTTAAACGCGAAGTTGGGTTGTAAGTTGGGAAGAATTACCTTTCGTGGTGGATGAGGAGCGTTTTTCGCGCAGTGCCCGGCCGTCATTTCCCATTGCCAGCCCAATTCTACCACGTTGCCCCAACCACTGCCTAAGCCCCTGCGTAGAGGCCCGATTAGCGTATCTCATTCTCATGAACCTACTTCTCCGTCGCTTGCCAGCTATTGCTTTGGTACTGGTTGCTTTAGCTGCCCAGGCCCAGGGCGAGTCAGACCAAAACCCCAAGCGCAACCGACCCAACTACCGCCGCGAGGGCACTAGCTGGCAGCGCCAAACCCCGCCCGACTCCAGCACCATCCGCTACCGCGTCTTCCTCATCGGCGACGTGGGCAAGCCCGCTTCGAAGGGCCGGGGTGGCGAGCCTAGCCTCAACTACCTGCACCAGCAAATCCTGAAAGCGGGGGCCAACTCGACCACCATCTACCTGGGCGACAACATCTACGAGTTCGGAATGCCCGAAGAGGGCGCTTACGACCGCAAGGCCAGCGAGGAGCGGATGCGCGACCAGCTCGAGGTGTTTCGGGGCTACAAGGGCGAGAAATACATGGTGCCCGGCAACCACGACTGGAAGCAGGGCCTCGAAGGCGGCTTCGAACAGCTCATGCGCGAGCAGCGTTTCGTGGAAAACTACCTGGCCAGCGACTCGGCGGCCTTCGGCTACGTGCCCGATTTCTTCACGCCCGGCAACGGCTGCCCTGGTCCTTTTGAGGTGCGCTTGCAGGACGATTTGGTGCTCATCACCCTCAACTCGCAGTGGTTTCTGACCGGCAAGGGCGAGCGGCCCTTTGGCTCCAACTCGGGCTGCGGCGTGGAGGACGAGGCGGAGGTGTTTAGCCAGCTCGACGACGTGCTGGGCCGCAACCGCGACAAAAATATCCTCGTCGTGGGGCACCACCCGCTGTTTACCGACGGCATTCACGGCGGCTATTTTACCGTGGCCGACCACCTGTTTCCGCTGTCCATCGTCTTCAAATACGCTTTTCTGCCGCTGCCCGTCATCGGCAGCATCTATCCGCTGGCCCGCAAGTACGGCGGCATTTCGCAGGATATTCCGCACCCCCTCTACCAAGGCTACCGCAAGGGGCTGATTGATATTTTCAATAAGTACCCCAACGTCGTTTACGCCGCCGGGCACGAGCACAACCTCCAGTACTTTAAGGAAGGAAGTACGCACTACATCGTGAGTGGCTCGGGCTGCAAAACCCAGCACGTGAAGCCCGGCAGTGCGGGCGGGGCGCTGTTCTCGGATAAGGAAAAGGGCTGGGCCGAAGTGAACTACTACCAGAACGGGCAGGTGTGGGCCGAGTATTTCGTACCGCAGGGCAAGGGCGACGTGGCCCGCCGCGTGTTTCGCACTCAACTATATACGAAGCAAATAGGCCAGCGTCCCGCCCCCAAAGCAGCAGCCGATACCGCCGCCGCCGTGGCCGAAACCACTACCAACGGTCAGGTGGGCGGCACCCGCCTGCCCCAAACCGAAAACGCCATCGCCAACGACCGCGAAAAGAAGCGTGACAAGAAGAAAAAGGACGCCGCCGTGCTGGCCCAGATTCCGATGCCCACCCGCCGCCCCGACTTCCGTGACTCGACCGTGACCCTGGCCGCAAACCCCAGCTACGACCGCCACGGCAAATTTCACAACTGGCTGCTGGGCGAGCACTACCTCAAGGAGTGGGCCACGCCCATCTCGTTTAAGGTGATGGACCTGGCCAACGACAAGGGCGGCCTGGCCCCCTACAAAACCGGCGGTGGCAAGCAAACGGCCTCCCTTAAGCTCCGCAATGACGAAGGCTACAATTTCACGCTGCGCGGCATCGACAAAGACCCCGCCGCCGTGCTGCCTGAAAACCTGCGCACCGGCCTCGCCAAAGCCGTGCTGCAAGACCAGATTTCGGCCCAGCACCCCTATGCGTCGTTTGTGCTGCCGCCCCTGGCCGAAGCGGCGGGCATTTTGCACACCAACCCCGTGCCGGTGTACATTCCGCAAGACCCCCTGCTGGGCCAGTACTACACTCGCTTTGCCAACCTGCCCGCCGCCCTGGAGGAGGATGCCAAGGACAGCCAGGACAACGTGGCCAGCCTCGGCTACGCCAAAAAGTTGGTCAGCACCGATAAGATGCTGGAGCATTTGCTGGAGGACAACGACGACAAGGTGAACGAGAAAGCCTTTGCCTGCTCGCGCTTATTTGATATGTGGATTGGCGACTGGGACCGGCACGAGGACCAGTGGCGCTGGGCCGAGCGCAAAGACAAGGACGGCGACCGCAGCTACACGGCCGTGCCCGAAGACCGCGACATTGCCTTTTTTCGGGGCGACGGGGCGCTGCCCTACCTCATCTCGCGCAAGTTTGCGGTGCGCAACTTCCAGAGTTTCGGCTACGACTACGCCGACTTCCGGGGCCTCAACCAAACCGGCATGAGCAACGACCGTGTGTTTATGAGCGGCGTGACCAAAGCCGACTGGGTGGCGCAGGCCGAAACCATGAAGCGCCAGCTCACCGACGCGGTGATTGACCAAGCATTTCGCGAGAAATGGGACCCCAAGATATTTGCCCTGCACGGCCCCGAGATTGTGGCCAAGCTCAAAAGCCGCCGCGACTTGCTGCCCCAGCTCGCCGCCAACTACGCCGACGTGCTGGCCGCCATCGTGGAGGTGCGCGGCTCCCAGAAAAACGAGCAGTTCACCGTCACGCGCCTGCCCGACAACACCACGCACGTCACGATGCAGAAGATAAGCAAGCAGGGCAAGCTCACCAAAATGCTCTACGACCGCACCTTCGACAACAACGTGACCGACGAAGTGCGCCTCTACGGCATCAGCGGCAACGACCGCTACCGCGTGGGCGGCGACGTGAAAGCCGGCCTCAAGCTGCGCATCATCGCCGGCACCGGCCACGACTCCATCACCACCACCGACCGCGTGGGCGGCATCTTCCACAAAACTCACGTCTATGACGCCGACACCGGCAACGTGGTGCGCACTTCGCCCGAAGCCCGCCTGCGCCTGGAGCCGGGCATCGAAGTAAGCCGCTACGACCACCCCAAGCGCTTCGACCTCAAAGACTACCGCCTCGACTACACCGGCCCGGCCCTGTTTTTTGGCTACAACATCGACGACGGCATTTTGCTCGGCGGCGGCATCACGCGCCGCCACTACGGCTTCCGTCGCGAGCCTTTCTCGTGGGAGCAAAGCCTGTCGGCCAACTTTGCCCCGGCCCGCGACGGGGCCTACAATATCCGCTACCTGGGGCAGTTCACGCGGATTTTGCCCAAAACCGACCTGCGCGTTTTTGCCCAGTTCTACGGCCCGCAGCTGCTCTACAACTTCTTCGGCATCGGCAACAACACCGCCAACCTGGCCACCGAAGACGAGAACGCCAAGCGCGTCACCAACCGCACCGTTACCAACTCGTACCGGGTGCGCTTCAACCGCCTCACCATTGCGCCCACCTTCGAGCGCCGGGTGTTCAGCTTCCTCAAGTTGGGCATCGGGCCGCAGTTCGACCAGTTTCGGGTTGAAAACGACCCCATCGGAGCCGTGATTGCCGACAGCGTGGGCGCGGCCACGGGCAAGTTCGAAAACCACCGCTTCGGGGTGCGGGCCTCCGATTTTCAGGCCAATCAGTACCTGGGCGGCATTACGTACCTGAACCTCGACGCCGTGTCGTCGGCCAAAAACCCGCGCATTGGCCTGCGCTGGCACAACGAGTTTCAGTACAACTGGCAGCTCAACGGCGAGGGCCTGCGCTACGGCCGCATCAGCTCCGAAATCCGGGCCTACCTCACGCCCAACTTTCCGTTTCAGCTCACCTACGCGGGCCGCCTCGGCATTCAGCACAACTACGGCGACTACCGCTTTTACCAAGCCAACACCCTGGGTGGCACCACCAACCTGCGCGGCTACCGCCGCACCCGCTACGCCGGCCGCACGGCCGTGTACGGCAACCTCGAAGCCCGCCTGCACCTCTTCAACTTCAACGCCTACATCTTCCCCGGCAAGTTCGGCATCATGGGCCTGGCCGATGCGGGCCGCGTGTATTCCGACAACGACACCGGCGCTTACACGGGCCTGGCGGCCTTCCACAGCGGTTTTGGCGGCGGCGTTTACATCGACATCCTCAAACAGGCCATTGTGAACGTAACCTATTCGGTGGGTGAAGAGAAGTTGGTGTTCGTTGGGTTCGATTTCTTGTTTTAAAAACGCCGGACCGTGCCGCTGGAGATTGCTACGGCCCGGCCTGAAAATGCCGTCTGAGTTGCAGAGAAGGTCGTCCCCGGGCGACCTTTTTTTGGTTTGTGGGAGGCCTGCCGCCTTGCTGCACCGGCACATAACCCTTCAAAACGGCCTTATTTTCAATGAAGCGTTGATGAATTTTCAATCTTCATAATAAAAAAACATTCGTTTCGCAACGATTGGCCGAATGTGGTGCAAATATTTGCGGATATTTGAAAAATTTTCAATATGTTTGCATTCCCGCTCATCACCATGAAGTAGGAATACACTAACCACACCCACACCTAACCCTTCTTAAATGAACCAGAAATTTTACGCGCTTGGCCTCGGCCTTTCGGTCCTCGCCCTCAACGCTGCCCAGGCTCAGGACGCCCAGCGTCAGGCCCAGTCCCTGGTTCCACGCCGCACCTGCGCCGCCGTGGAAGTCCTCAATAACCAACTGGCCGCCGACCCCGGTCTGGCCCAGGCTCGCGCCTCCATTGAGCGCCAAACCAAAACCTTCGTGGCCAACATGGCCAACACCGCTCAGCGTACGTCGGCCATCACGGTTACCATTCCGGTGGTAGTGCACGTAGTGTACGGCACGGCCACCGAGAACATTTCGGATGCTCAAATTGCGTCGCAAATTGCCACGCTCAACGAAGATTACCATAAGCTGAACGCTGATGCCGGTTCGACTCCCGCCGCCTTTGCCGGGTTAGTGGCCGATGTAGGAATCCAGTTCGTGCTGGCCAAGCGCGACCCTAGCGGCCTGGCCACCACGGGCATCGACCGTAAGTCGCAAGCTGCTCCAACGGGCGGCTGGGGCACGGCCGATAAAATCAAAAAAACCACCTACGGCGGCGTGACTGCCTGGGACGCCAGCAAATACCTCAACTTCTGGGTGGGCACCATCGGCGGCGGCATTCTGGGCTACGCCCAGTTCCCCGGCGGCGTGGCCAGCACCGACGGCGTGGTTATCAGCCCCACCTACTTTGGCCGCACTGGCAGCGTAACAGCTCCTTACAACCTGGGCCGCACCGCCAGCCACGAAGTAGGCCATTGGCTCAACCTGAACCACATCTGGGGCGATGACAGCGGCGCCTGCACCGGCACCGACAACGTGAGCGACACCCCCAACCAGGGCGCCGAAAACTACGGCAAGCCCGCGTACCCGCACGTGTCGTGCTCGAATGGCCCCAACGGCGACATGTTCATGAACTACATGGACTACGTGGACGACAACGCCATGTTCATGTTCAGCACCGGCCAGAGCAGCCGCATGAACGCCTTGTTCGCTGCTGGCGGTGCCCGCGTGGGCCTGCTCTCCTCGCTCGGCGGCGTAGCTCCGGGCGGCACCACCCCGCCGCCCACCGCTACCTACTGCGCCAGCAAAGGCACCAGCGTAGCTTATGAGTACATCGACTACGTGGCCCTGGGCAGCATTGCCCGCACCAGCGGCGCCGACGGCGGTTACTACAACGGCACGGCCCTCGGCACGAGCGTGGCCGCCGGCAGCAGCCAGACGCTGAGCTTCTCGGCCGGATTCGTGGGCACCGCCTACTCCGAGTACGTGAAAGCCTACGCCGACTGGAACCAGGACGGTGACTTCATCGACGCTGGCGAAGCCATTGTGAGCGCCGCCGCCAGCACCAGCGCCGCTACCCGCACCGCCGGCTTCACGGTGCCCGCAGGTGCCAAAAACGGCACTACCCGCCTGCGCGTGGTCCTCAGCGACAACTCGGCTACCACCAGCTGCGGCAGCTACAGCTACGGCGAAACGGAGGACTATTCCATCACCGTAACCGGTGGCGTAGCCCGCGCCGCGGCCACCACTTTGGCCGCCAACATCATCAGCGTCTACCCCAACCCCGCCACCACGGTGCTGAACCTGGTACGTGCCTCGGCCGACGCCGACACCCGCCTCATGGTGCGCGTGAGCGACCTGAGCGGCAGCGAAATGCGCGGCGTAGCCCTCACCGGCGAAGCCCTCGACATTGCCGCCCTGCCCAAAGGCACTTACATGCTGACCGTAACCGATGGCAAAACCGTCTCGCACCAGCGTTTCGTGAAGGAATAATTTCCAATGAGTGGATGAACAATTGAGTGAACTATTAGTGGGCAGTGCATCCCCTTGCATCACCCTACTATCAACGCACGCATTCGCTCATCCACTCACTGAAAAAACAGGCCCGCCCCTCCGGCGGGCCTGTTTTTTTGTAGCTTCGCCATATGAAAACGCTATACCTGTTGCGCCACGCCAAGTCGAGCTGGAGCTTTGATGATTTGAGCGACCACGACCGCCCGCTGAACGGGCGCGGGCGCGACGACGCGCCGCACATGGGCAAAGCCCTGCACCAGCGCAACATCGTGCCCGACATCGTGCTCTCATCGTCGGCGGTGCGGGCCCTGAGCACGGCCGTACTGGTGACCCGCGAGCTGGGCTACCCGCACGATAAAATCAGGGTCGAACCCAGCATTTACCAGGCCGATGTGGCCACGTTGCTGGGCATTGTTCACGCGCTGCCCGCGGCGGCAGCTTCGGCCATGCTGGTGGGGCACAACCCCACGTTTACCGATTTGGCCAACGAGCTTTCGCCCGCTTCGCCCATCCAGGAAATGCCCACGGCGGGCGTGGTGTGCCTGCGCTTTGCCGTGGACAGCTGGGCGGAGGTAGCCCGCGCCAACGCGGAGTTTTACTTTTTTGACTACCCCAAAAACGGGGACTGAAATCGGTTTCGGTTGAAAAAAGCGGGGCCGAACGAACCTCTGGGCAGGAAGTTCGTTCGGCCCCACTTTTTTGGTGGCTGATTTGGCCTATTCTACGTCTAGGCGCTTTACCACGACCCCGGCGGCCGTGGGCAGGCGCAGCAGGTAGCCGCCGGGGGCCAGGCCCTGCAAGTCGAGTACGGCCTGAGCGGCCCCGGCGGGCACGGGCACCGCCCGCACGGCCTGGCCCAGGGCGTTGTAGAGCCTGACTGTGGCCGCCGGGCCGCGCAGAGCAGGCGACAGCAGCAGCGTGGCCGTGCCGCGAGCGGGGTTGGGAAACAGCTCGGCCAGCGCCGCCAGGGCGGCGGTGCGGGCGCTCAGCACCGTGCTAAAAGGCACTACCACGGGCACCGAGCGGCTACCGTTGCCGCAGTTGCTGTTCATCGTCAGCACATAAGACATGCCAGGGGTGAGGCCGGCGAGCGTGACGGGCGAGGTGAAGCTGAGTTGAATGCTGGGGTTGGGTGCCGTGCTACCCAGCGGAGCGTACACCAGGGCCGTGGATGCCCCCGGTGCGGCCCCAAACGTCACTGTGACGGCCGTGCCGGTTGCGTTCGGCACAACGCGGGGGGCCGCCGGGGGCGGGCAGCTGCCGGCCGGGCGGCAGGTGGCCGAGAGCAAAAACTCGCCAACAGTGCCGGGGGCGGCGCTCAGAAATAGGTAGTACCCCGTGCCCGCCGTAGTGGCTACGGTGTAGGTGCTGGCCGCGCCTGTGCAGGCGAAGTCGTTGGCCGCACCGCCTACGCATATCAGCGCTCCGCAGGTGCCGCTGAAAACGTGCAGGCGGTGTTCGGCCCCGCCCAGGCCCACGCCGGGCGAGCCGCAGGTGGAGAAGGTTACGTCGTCGCCGGTGCCCGTGAACTGGTACCACACGCCCGGCCCGCCGACGGTGGCCGCCGCGCACAGGGTACCGGGGGCGGGGTCGCCGGCGGCGGTGGCCCCGTCGAAAAAGCCGCGCAGGGGCTGGGTGCAGGTCAGGGTTTGGGCGTTGGCGCACCCATCGTTGGCAGGCGGCCCGGCCGTGCGGAAGGGCACGACCACAGGCAGGCTCGGGCCGCCCGCGCCGCAATCGGCCACGAGGCTGGCAGTGTAGTAGGTGCCCGGCAGCAGGCCAATCAGGGCAATTTGCCCGCTGGCACCGGTGTTGGCCTGGGGTGTGCCGGCGGGGCTGCCTTGGGCCGTCACCGTCACGGTGTAGCCGGTGGCGGGCGGGGTGCCGCCGATGAAGGTCAGGTTGGCCCCGGTGCCAGTGACGCTGCTAATGCCCACGCCCTGCGGGGTGCCACAGGTGGGCGGGTAGCTCACGCAGATGGTGAACGGCCCGGCCAGCCGCGAGTTCTGGTAGCCGCCCACCAACAGGTAATACGTAG
>JANXUO010000306.1 GCA_025356245.1 Hymenobacter sp. | reverse complement strand
AGGGCCGCAACTGGCGCAGCTGTGGCCGCAGCTGCGCTTTTTCCTGCGGCGGGCGGCCCCGCTGCTGCTGCTGAGCTGCGTGGCCCTGCTGGTGCTGGGCCGGGTGCTGGCGGCCCGCCTGCCCGATGCCTCCGCGTGGTTTAGCCTCGCGCTGGTGGTGGCCTCGGTGGTGACGCTGCCCCACGCGCTGTTGGTAACGCTGGTGATGGATGCGCCGCAGTGGCGGCGGAAATAGAGCACAGGGCCGGCCAGTGCGCCCCGCGAAGCTGCGGCGGCCGTACTTTGCGCCCTCACTCCCCTCCCATGAAAAAGCTCCTGCTGCCCCTGCTGCTCCTGGCCGCCACGGCCACGCACGCCCAAAAGCGTAAAATGCCGCCCAAGCCCGGCAAAGACTTCGTGTACGACTCGGTGGCCCAGCCTGCAGTGCCGCTCGGCGGCACCCAGAAATACGCCGACTTCCTGGCCGCCCACCAAAAATACCCCGCCAACGCCCTCCAAAAAGGCATTCAAGGCACCGTGCCGGTGAGCTTCGTGGTGGGCCGCAGCGGCAGCATCGAGGAAGTGAAGGTGGAGAAGCCCCTCAACCCCGAACTCGACGCCGAAGCCCTGCGCCTCATCAAAAGCGGCCCCAAGTGGACGCCCGCCAAGCACAAGGGACTGGTGGTGCGCCAGCGCGTGACGATTCCGGTGAGTTTCGTGGCCTCGGGCACTGAGGTCGTGAACCTCGGCCCCAAGGGCACCGCCGCCGCCCCCGCCAATGCCGCCGACATCGCCGCCTCGCAGGCCGCCAGCGGCCCCGCCGTGGTGGCCCCCGACGTGCCCACCCGCCCCGTGGGCGGCACCACGGCTTTTTTCGACTGGGTGGCCAAAAACCAGCAGTACCCCGCCCTGGCCCGCAAACGCAAAATTCAGGGCAAGGTGCTGGTCGAATTCATGGTGCAGCCCGACGGCTCGCTGACCGACGCCCGCGTGCTCAAAAAAATGGGCTCGGGGCTGGACGAGGAGGCGTTGCGCCTCATCAAAACCGCCCCCAAGTGGGAACCCGCCACCTACAAAGGCCGCCCGCTGAAGCAGAAAATGGTGCTGCCGGTGCTGTTTCAATTATAGGCAATTCAGCTTTTAGCTGATGGCTGATAGCTGTTAGCTTTTTGCTTGCAGTCAAGCAGTGGAAGCCCGATGAATAGGTAATTTATATTGCCCACTTACCTGGGAGAACTTCGGGGGTTAGCTTTGCCGACGGTCGGGTCATTCGGCCGCTCTTTTAGCCTTGCTATCCCCATGAAGAACCGCATTACCCCCCAAACCGCCGCCCCCCTGCGCCGGCTGCTGCTGGCCCTGGCCTGGCTGCTGGCCCTGGGCCGCCCGGCCCTGGCCGCGCCCGCCCCCCCGGCCGGCACCCCCGCCGCCCGGCCCCTGGCCGCCGCCCTCAACCCCAACGGCACCCTGCGGGCGGGGGTGAACGGCTCGTTTGACCCCACGGGCTACGTGCTGGGCCGCGATGCCACCACCGGGCAGCCCGCCTTCCGGCTGGCCCGGCCGGTTGGGGTGGCTAAAGCCGCTGGCGTAGCCGGTGCGCTGGGCGCGGGCGACGACAAGTGGCAGGACGGCTTCGGCCTGCCCGGCACCAACGGCACCGTGTACGCCACGGCCGTGGCTGCCAATGGCGACGTGTACGTGGGGGGAATCTTTACGGTAACGGGCACTACGGCGGCCCGCAACGTGGCCCGCTGGAACGCCACGACCAGCACGTGGAGCCCACTGGGCGTGGGCCTAAATGGCCGCGTGTGGGCGCTGGCCGTGGCCGGGACCGACGTGTACGTGGGCGGCAGCTTCACCCAAGCGGGCGGGGCGTCAGCCAGCCGGGTGGCTTGCTGGAACAACACGACCGGCACCTGGAGCCCGCTGGGCACGGGCGTGGACGGCTACGTCAAGGCACTGGCCGTGGCCGGGGCCGACGTGTACGCGGGCGGCGGCTTCACCCAGGCGGGTGGGGTGGCGGCCAGCAGCGTGGCCAAGTGGAGCGCCACGACCGGCACCTGGCGCCCGCTGGGGGCGGGCCTGAACGGCACCGTCCTTGTGCTGGCCGTGGCCGGGGCCAGCGTGTACGCGGGCGGCGGCT
>JANXUO010000305.1 GCA_025356245.1 Hymenobacter sp. | reverse complement strand
TCAATGGCGGCCCCAACAACTACTTTTTCGATACGCGAGCTGCCCGGGCGCAAGGCACCCAGCATACCCTGCTCGTGAGCAATCGGAGCGGAAGTCCATTCGCCTGCTTCGGTGCCCCGGCTACAATTAATCTCACGTTGCTCGATGGGCCGGTGTTTGAAATAAGGGTAAAGCAGCCATTGTCCTGCGCGGGCGAGAAAGTAGTGCTGACGGCATACACGGGGCCGGTGTTTGGCAACCCGGTTTCGTACGTGTGGCAGCCTGGTAACCTGACTAGCCAGGAAATTGTGGTGATGCCACTGGTTTCCACTACCTATACAGCTATTGCCACCAACGCGGCGGGCTGCACATACCGACAAACCGTGCGCGTGAACGTGCAACCCGCCACCTGCCCCGTATGTGCGCCCGCCGTGGTGCAGATGAACCCAGTAGTGAATGGCACAACGGTAACAGGGTACCATACCGGCTACACCTTTAAAACCGGCTCCACCTACTACTTCTCGGCCAGTACCGAACTCACCAATGGCACCTACGTGGCCGAGCCGGGCAGCCGCCTGCTTTTCGGCCCCGAGGTGTACCTGACACTGACACAGGATGGCTGCCTGCAATTGCAGGGCGCTCAGTTCACCGCCACCTGCGACAAGCAATGGGGTGGAATAAGAATCAAGGACTGTTACGGCATCATGGCCACCAACAACGGCGGTCGCACCAACGAAATAAGCCACAGCACGGAGGGCATTGTGCTGACGGCTGACATAAAAAATTGGACTAATAAAAACCCGTGCTACACATTGACGCTGGACGGCGTACAGTTTTTGAACAACACCCGCAGCGTACAGCTGCAAACGGGGGCCGGTGAGCCGGGTATGGTAAACATCGTTGATTGCACCTTCGACGCCGACCCGGCCCAGATGCTGGTCCCCTACGCCTATAGGTCGGCCACGGAGCAGGCTTGCGCCTATGCCCACCTGAGCCTGACGGGCGACGTATCGAACCTGACGCTAAGCCGCAATACGTTCGACCACGCCCTGTTTGGCATTTGGGCACCCGATGCGGACGGCCTGACGGCTAGCAGAAACGCCTTCAGCAACTGCTACGTGGCCGGGGTTTTTAACCTGTTTAACGGCAGCCCCAGCACCTGGACCGACAACACCTTTGCTTTCCCCCGGCCCGACAACGATTTTATGCGCCTGCCCAACCCCTTCGTGGTCTTGGCCTACGATGACCTGGCGGCCCTGCCTGACGTGCCGTCCCAAATTGCCGCCCCCGGCAACTGCGTGGGCCTGTGCGCCAGCGGCGACCCGCTCACGGTGAGCAGCGGCAGCTTCCGGCAGTCGCAGCGCCTTACCGCCTACGACTGGTCGGATGCGTACCCGCAAATTGGCCTGTGGGCGGGGCCGGGGCAGGTGCTGCTGCAAGCCAGCGTGTTCGAGAACCTGCACAAGGGCTACGTGGGGCAGGCCCAGCAAGGTCTGGTCGGCCAGGTAAAGGGCAACACGTTCATCGGTTGCCAGGCCGGGGTCAGCTTCCTCAACCGGCGCAACGCCGGGGCCGCCACCTCGGCGGTGCTCACCTGCAACACCTTTCAGCGGCCCCCTTCCACGTCCGGCGACAGCTACGGCGTGTACCTGGGGCCGTGCCCCTACACGGCGGGGCAGCCCTGTGACCAGATTGACATCTCCGGCGCGGGCAGCGCCGTGCTGCAAACCAACCTTTTCACCGGCACCCTGCCCCCGGTGGTGGGCCGGGCCCTGTACAAGTTCTGGCACGTGTTCAACGACCGCGACAACAGCCTGATTACCTACACGCACTACGATGCCGGAACCCCGGGCAGCCGCGTTGCGGGCGATGCCACGGTGGTGGGCGACGATGGCAGTACGACGGCCGCGCCTTTTGCTAGCGTGGTTCAGCTCACCTTTAACTCGCCCAACAGCATTACACTGAACAACGGCAATAATTGTGCGTCCCGAGGTTATCCGGCTACTGGCCTGCAACGCCCATCTGTCGCTTCCAACACTCCGCCTGCATCTTACCAGCTGGCTCAAAACGTGCCCAACCCGTGTACGGGCAGCACGTCGGTTTCGTACCGGGTGCCCACTGGTAGCAAAAGTGCTCAACTCGTCGTCCGTGACTGCTACAGTGGTCGGGTTTGGAAACGCGAAGACCTCGCTGTTGGCGAACACACCTTGGAAATGCCCGTTGCGGCTTTGCCCCCCGGAGCCTACCACTACAGCTTGGAAGTTGACGGACGGCCCGTGGCGCACCACCAATTGCTGGTACAGTAATGGAACGCGCTTGTTTCTTGCACGGCTGTCGTATCGGCAGCCGTGCTTGGGTGCGCCGGGCCGTATTGTGCTGCACAGCCTTGTTGGCAGCAGAACAATTACAGGCCCAAGCCCCCGCTATTGTATCCGAAAATCGGCAGCCTTTGCGCTACATCAGCGGTGGCAACGGTGCAAATTTCACTTTTGCTTTGCCAGGAAAACGCTACGTTCAGTGCGGTTCTTACGTGAACAACAACCGGATAAACATAACCTCCGGTCCCATGCTGGCCATTATGAAGCAAAACGGTGATACCGTGCGCTACGTGCAAGTCCGAACCCATCCGCCCGGCACGGGAAATTCGGCCGTTGTCGGGGCCGTCATGGAGCCGGATTATTCGCTTATGGTTTTTGCGGCTTACTACCCTACCCCCCCCGTCCCAAGCGGTGACTCATTGTTGTTGTTGCGTATTGACACAACCGGCGTGGTGCGGTGGCGGCGCAGCTACCGGTTGGCGAACTGCTACCCATCGCTTAACGTCATTGACAACATCCTCCGCACGGGCGACGGCTACCTGCTTTGCACCAACCGCAACGCTTTCCCCGGCAGTACCGGCCCGTTGTTTCTCACGCCCAACATCACCAAAATCGACTTTTCGGGCAACATTGTTTGGGAGCGGTCAATGGGGACGCGGGGCTACGGCCAAGTGGGCCGGGTGGCCGATATCGTGGCCTGCCCCGACGGCAGCTACCTGGCCTTCGGCAACACCGACGACGGCACGCCCTACGTGCCCGGCAGCCCCGCCCGCGACCGGCTCGACTACTTCGTGGCCAAGTTCACGAGCGCGGGCGACACGCTGCGCACCTTCCGCTTCGGCACCCCCAACCAAGACGAGGAAGGCCAGCGCCTGCGCCTGACGCCCGACGGCGGGGCCGCCGTCATCGGCTACCGCTACCGCCCCGGCGTGTTCCCGCCCCAGCTCGACGGGCAGGTGTACGGGCTCGACAGCCTTTTCCGGCCCCGCTGGCAGCGCACGCACCACTTCATCGCCCCCCGCTTCCAGACCCCGAACCAAGTGAACACCCTGCTCCAGCCCTTGGCCTCGGGCGACGTGCTCTGCGGGGGCGACTCGCTCTTCCTGCGCAACACCCCCGCCCTCACCGGCCTCGTCGGCTGGGCCGCCGAGCTGCGGGCCTACACGCCCACGGGCGGGCAGCGCTGGGCCTTCGGCCACCGCTACGCCAACGGCCCGGCCACCCAACTGGCCACGATGGTGAACCACGCCGACGGCTCGGCCTACCTCACGGGCACGGTGGGGGCCATCAGCCCCCGCAACGGGGTCATCCTCGACTACGCGGGCTACGCGGCGTACCTCACCAACGTGGGGGTGCCCTATGTGCCCGATTTGTGCGCCCGGCCGCCGGTGGCCTACTTTGCGGCGGCGGCCGCCACGCCGGCCCAGGCGCAGGTGCTGGAAAGCAGCGCGGCCGGCCCACGCCACGGGGTGCTGGTGGCCTGGCGCTGGGCTTGGGGCGACGGCAGCTTCAGCACGGGCCGCAGCCCCGGCCCGCACACGTACGCCAGCCCGCCGCCGCCGGGCACGGCCGTCACGCTCACCGTCACCAACAACCTGGGCTGCACGGCCTCGCGCACCGAGTACCCGTTCGGGCCGCTTTCGGCGGCGCAGCAGGCGCGGGCGCTGGGCGGGCGGCTGGCGCTGTTTCCCAACCCCACAAGCGGGGCCGTGGTCGTAGAGTTGGGCGGGCTGGCGGCGCAAGGCCCGGCCGCGCTGGCGCTGTGCAACCCGCTGGGGCAGGTGTTGCGGCGGGGCACGGCGCCGGTGCAGGGGGGGCGCCTGGCCACGGCGCTCGACCTAAGCGGGCTGCCCAGCGGCCTGTACCTGCTGCGCGTCGTCACCCGCGAGGGCACGGCCACCAAGCGTTTGGTGAAGGAGTGAGGGCTTATGCTCGTTAGCAAAACACCCCTTCGGGCCACCGGAGGGGTGTCTTGCGTTTTAGGCAGTTGTTCCTAAGCCAGACTAAAGGCCAAATAACACACGCCAGCACCCAAAGGCTTCGCGCTACATTGCCCCGCCGTATTTCGGCTTACGCCCGCTTGCGTAAGTTTGCAGTCGATTTGCGGCTGGCCCGCAACGCGCTCAACCCGCTTTTTCATGCTGACTGCTGTACTGCTCTTTCTACCCTTGGCGGCTGCGCTGCTGCTCCATTTCACCAAAGGCGGCACGGCCCGCGCCCTGGCCCTGGGGGCCGCCCTCGCCGAGTTTGGGTTGGCCGCATTCGCCGGGGTTCAGTTCAAGCTGAATGGAGCCAAAGCGTTCGATGTGAATTTGAACTGGATACCGTCGGCGGGCATTCACTTCCACATTGGGCTCGATGGGCTGAGCCTGGCCCTAGTGCTGCTGACTACTTTTCTGGTGCCGCTGATTTTGCTGTCGGCCTTTAAGCGCGACTACGCCAACCCGTCGGCGTTTTACGCGCTGGTACTGTTCATGCAAACCGGGCTGCTGGGCGTGTTCATGTCCCTGGATGCGTTCCTGTTCTACTTTTTCTGGGAGGTGGCCCTTATTCCGATTTATTTCCTGGCTGGGGCCTGGGGCGGCGAGCGGCGGGTGGCGGTTACGCTCAAGTTTTTCCTGTATACCGTGGTGGGCTCGCTGCTGATGCTGGCGGGCTTTGTGTACCTGTACCTGCAAACCGGCCCGGCCGCCGGCAGCTTGGCGGCGCACTCCTCCGAGCTGCAAGCATTTTATGGACTTAGCCTTAGCACTGCTCAGCAGTTGTGGCTGTTCTGGCTCATCTTCGCGGCCTTTGCCGTCAAGATGCCGCTGTTCCCGTTTCATACCTGGCAGCCCGATACGTACACGGTAGCGCCCGCGCCGGCCTCAATGCTGCTGGCGGGCATCATGCTCAAGATGGGGCTTTACGGCTGCCTGCGCTGGCTGCTGCCGGTGGTGCCGTTCGGCGTGAGCTACTGGCAGCCTACGGTGATGGTACTGGCGGTTATTGGCGTCATCTACGGGGCCATCATCGCCATTCGGCAGCCCGACGTGAAGCGCCTCATTGCCTACTCCTCGCTCTCGCACGTGGGGCTGATGGCAGCCGGCGTGTTCTCGCTCACCCAAATCGGCTTGCAGGGTGCAGTGGTGCAGATGCTGGCCCACGGCGTGAACGTGGTGGGCATGTTCTTCATCGCCGATGCCCTGGAGCGCCGCACCGGTACCCGCTTCATCCCGGACCTGGGCGGCCTGACGCGCCGCACGCCGGTGCTCACGGTCTGCTTCCTGGTGCTGCTGC
>JANXUO010000216.1 GCA_025356245.1 Hymenobacter sp. | reverse complement strand
TATCGAGCAGCTCTACGGGCTGGGGCGTGGCGGTGCCGAGCGTCGTTTGCACCACCAGCACATCGTGCGCGGGACTGGGGTACACGGTGAGGCGGGCCGGGCCGACCCCGCCCGTGGTGCCCGACACTACGGGCGCATACGGCGTCACGGGCTCGTTGATGACGACGTTGGTGGAGGCCGCCCCCGGCCCCCGGATGGGGAAGTTGCTGGTTTCGACCACGCCGTAGTACGTCGGCCCCAGCACGTAGGGAAACACCGAGTTGCCGTCGCGGTCGAGCGTAGCGAAGTAGGCGTAGGTGCCGGCCGGGTACTCCGGCGTCACGCAAAAGCGGCCGTTGTGCGTGTCGAGGTCGCCGAGGCCGCTTACCTGCTCGTAATCTTCGTAGTAGCTGCCCAGGGGTTGGGCGGCCAGCGTGGGGCCGGGGCTGCTGGCGGTGGTGCCGTTGGGCAGGGTGGTGCGGGTGCTGATGGCGCGCTGGCGGTAGCTGGGCACCATCCGCTTGACGGCCCCGACGGCCAGCGGACGGGCGTAGCCGTAGCCGCCGTAAATGGGATAACCGTCAAAGGCAAAGCCAATAAGTGGGCCGTGTTGGGTGCTGTCGGGCACGTACAGCCCATCGGCCAGATAAATGCTGCACACCGACGACATCGGCACGGCCGCAATGTTGAATGCCGAGGGGTTTTGGTGGTGGTGGTAGCTGCCGCCCGCCAGCGTAGCGCCCGGCCCCGGCGGTCCCAGAAACACCGGCGAGGGGTGGCCCTTGGCGCAGTCGAAGCCGGCGTTTTCGAATTTTATGGCGTTTTGATGCCACACGCCCTGGTTGTTGTAGCTCATGCCGTCGGCGTAGTTGTAGGTGGGCACGCCGTTGATGAGCACGCCGGTGTTGCCCATGCCCACTGCCGTGGCCGTGCCGGTATTGGGCCGGGGCACCAGGGGTAACTTAAAGAGATACTGCCGGTTGGTGCCCTGCGATGGGTTCCGGTCCAGGTACGGCCCGATGACGTAGGCCGGGATGCCCGAGCAATTGATGTACGCCGCCGTGGCGGAGTAGCGCACCCGCTGCACATTGGCGCGGGCCGTGTCGGCGATGGGCGCGGGACTGCCGCTCACGTAGTGCCGCCCGCGCACCCCGGTGGTGTTTTGCAGGAATTTAGTGATGGCCGGGTTGGTGACCTGCGCCTGTGCGGCTTCGGCTAGCCCCAGCCCGGCCAGCAGCGCCAGTAAGGAAGTAGAAGGGTTTTTCATGTCATGAAGGGGGTTTGGTTTGGTGAGGTTGATGGGTTTGACAAGGTTTGGATAAGAGGCTGGGTCAGCGGGGGTACTGGTAGGCCGGGTTGTTCACAAAATCCCGGTCGGTCAGTGTCAGTAGGAAGGCCAGAATGTCCTTTTGCTCGTTCGTTGTCAGCAGGATGGGTTGTTGAAGCGCCGGGGCCAGCGTGGGGCCGGGCCGGATGCTCGTGGTGTAGTGCCGCAGCACCTCGCGCAGGCGCTGGAAGCGGCCGTCGTGCATATAGGGGCTGGTCAGCCCGACGTTGCGCAGGGTGGGCACCCGAAACAGGTAGCGGTCGGCGGCGCGGCCGGTGATGGCGGCCCGGCCCAGGTCGTTGTAAAGCGAGTCGGGCGGCAAGCCGTTGTTGGCGAAGTCGTTGTTAGTGAACAGCGGCTCGCGATGGCAACTGCCGCAGTTGGCCCGAAACAGCGTCAGGCCGTGCAGCTCCTGGTCGCTGAAGTCGCCGCCCGGCTCGTGGCGCACGTACTTATCATATTTCGAGTTGAACGATTCGAGCGATGCCGTAAACTGCGCCAGCGCCTTCAGCAGCCGGGGCGTGGTGACGACCGAATCGGCAAAGGCCCGGTAAAACCGGCCCCGGTAAGCCGTCGAGGCATTCAGCCGGGCCAGCAGCTGCGGCAGGGCCGCGTCCATCTCGTGGGGCTGGGTGAGCGGGTTCACGGCTTGGGTTTCGAGGTGGTTCACGCCGCCATCCCAATGAAACGACGTGTTCCAGGCCAGGTTGAAAAGACCGGGCGCATTGCGGGTGCCCGTGCGCCCGGCCATGCCGTGGCTCACGCGGTGGTCGGCGTGGGCGAAGGCCATGGCCGGCGCGTGGCACGAAGCGCAGGAAATGCTGCTGTCGCGCGAGAGCGCCGGCTCGTAAAACAAGGCCCGGCCCAGCACACGCCCCGCCGCCGTGGCCGGGTTGCCCGCGAAGCGGTACGCCGG
>JANXUO010000205.1 GCA_025356245.1 Hymenobacter sp. | reverse complement strand
CGGGCCGCGCGCACCACGGCCCCGGTGCCGGCATCGAGGCCCAGCACGAGCTGGTCGAAGCCGCCGGCGCTACCGAGCGTGGCCGGGCCGCTGCCCAACGTGGCCGTGCCCTGAAACGACGCTCCCAGCCACACCGGCCCGGTCCCTCCCGCACTCACCGCCGCCACGGGGTAGCCGACATCGTTGGGGCGGTCCACGTCGTCGAGCGGCCCGCCGGCCCGCACGGCCCACTGCGCCACGCCCTGCGCGTTGAGCTTGAACAGCATCACGTCAATGCCGCCCGCGCTGGTGAGCGTGGTGCTGCCGATGACGGTGCTGATGCGAAACCAGGCGGCCACGTACACGTTGCCGGCCCCATCGACGGCCACGCCCGTGGGTGATTCGGAGTTGAGGCCGCCGAAGCGGAAGGCCCACACCAAGGCCCCGGCCGGGTCATACTTGGCCACGTAGGTGTCGGAGGTGGTGGCGGCGGCGTTGACGTTGGTGAGCACGAAGCTGCCCAGGGACAGGGTGGGCGGGTTTTGGAAGAAGCCGGCCACGTACTGGTTGCCTTGCGCGTCCACGGCCAGCGCCCCGCCCACGGCGCTGAACGTGGTGCCGGGGTGCCGATGCTGCTGGCGCGGCTCCAGGCCGGGGCCTGCGCGGCGGCCGAAAGGCTCGTCATCGCCCACAGCAGGGCGGCCCCCACAAGGGCCAGGAGCGAGAAATTCAGGCGGGAGAGGAGCTTTTTCATAGGAGGTGAAAAGAAGTTAGCGTGGGTGATAATGGCAGTTGGGTTGGCGGGTTGGGGCAGTAGCAGCCCAGGCAGCGGCCCGCTACCGCGCGGCGGCGGTGGCCCCAGCGGTCGGGGTAGCAAGGGTGGCCGGACGGGCGGCTTGCTCCAGCGCCGCGAGGCGGGCATTGAGGAGGGCCTGGCCGGCTTGCAGGGCGCTGAGCTGTTGGCGCAAGGCTTCGTTGTCGGCCCGAAGCGCATCGTTTTGGCGGGCCAGCTCCTGCACGCCCACGAGGGCCACGCCGGCCGGGTCCACGGTGCTGATGCTCGTGTCGTTCAGCCCGAGGTGAAAGAGGCGGTGGAAGTCCTGCGCCATCGGGCCGAGGTGGGTTTCGCCCTGGGTGCCCTTGTAGGTCCAGCGGCTGAGGGGCAACTGGCGGATGAGGCCGAGCACCTGCGGGCCTTCCACAGGCTGAATGTTTTCCTTGAGGTTCACGTCGGACACGTTGGTCCACACGCCGCCGGTGGTGAGGTAGGCTCCGTTGCCGTTCACGGTTTGGGCCGGGTCGCCGACTTGCAGCGCGTAGTTGGTGCTGCCGGCCGTGCTGCGCCCAAACACCCACTGCTGGATGTTGCTGTTGCCAAAAGCCATGGTGCTGCTGCGGCCCACTTTGGCATTGAAGCCGATGGCAATGGCGTTGCCCACGTTGATGTCGGTAATGTCGGCACCGCTGCCGAGCAGGGTGTTTTGGGTGCTGCTCACCACCGTGGCCCCGGCGTTGTAGCCCAGGGCGGTGTTGTCGGCGGCGAAGGTGGTGGCGTTGCCGGCCAGCCGGCCCACGAAGGTGTTCTGGTCGCCGCTGGTGTTGGCCACCCCGGCCAGGTTGCCCACGAAGGTGTTGTCGGCACCCACGCTGTTGGCGAAGCCGGTCTGGAAGCCCTCGAAATGGTTGCCGCTACCGGTGGTGTTGGCCGCGCCGGCCTTGTAGCCCACAAAATGGTTTCGACTGGCCGTGTTGTTGGCCAGGCCCGCCTGGTAGCCGCTGAAATAGTTGTTGAGGCCCGACGTATTGGCCTTGCCGGCCTGATAGCCCACAAACTGGTTGTTGGTGCCCGAATTCACAAGGCCCGCCTGGTAGCCCACGGCCACCGCAAAGTTGCCCGTATTGCGCTGCCCGGCCTGGTAGCCCACCAGCACCACGCTCCCGCCCGCCGTGCTGCCGCTGCTGCCGCTGGCCAGGGTGCCCGAGCCGGCATCGAAGCCCAGCACGGTGTTGGACGTGCCGGAGGCACCGCGCCCGGCCTGGGCTTCCACGTACACGTTGGCCGTGCCCGTGGTGTTGTCCAGGCCCGCGTTGGCCCCCACAAAGGTGTTGTCGTCGGCCGAGGTGCTGTAGCCGGCCTGGTAGCCCACGAGGGTGTTGTCGCCGGCCACGGTGCCCTGCAAGCCGGCGCTGCGGCCCACGAACACGTTGCGCTGGCCGTCGGTGTTGGCGCGCCCAGCCGACGCGCCCAGGAAGGTGTTGCCCCCGCCGATGGTGGTACTAAAGCCCGCCCGAGCACCCAAAAAGGCATTGTCGCTCCCGGTTTTATCCGCCGCCCCGGCCTCGCTGCCCACGAAAGTATTGTTCAGGGCGAAATCGAAGGACTGCCCGGCGTGGTAGCCCACGGCGGTGTTGTCCTGCACGCTGGGGTTGGCGCTGGCCCCGAGGCCCTGGCCGCTGCCGCTGCCG
>JANXUO010000169.1 GCA_025356245.1 Hymenobacter sp. | reverse complement strand
GCAGCAGCGGCACCGGCGGCTACAACGGCGGCGGGGCCGGGCGGGCCTTCAACGGCAGCGGCGGCGGGGCCACGGATGTGCGGCGCGGCGTGAGCGGCACCACCAACCTGGCCGACCGCCTGGTGGTGGCGGCGGGCGGCGGCGGGGCCACCAACGTGGGCACCCGCGGCGGGGCCGGGGGCGGGCTGGCCGGGGCCACCGGGCAGGGCAGCTTCCCCGGCCTGGGCGGCACCCAGGGCGCGGGCGGCGCGAGCGGTTCGGGTAGCGGCGCGGGCACGCTGGGGCAGGGCGGGGCGGGCACCTTCTCGGGCGGCGGCGGCGGCTACTACGGCGGCGGCGGCGGGGCCCAAAGCGGCTTCTCGGGCGGCGGCGGCGGCGGGTCGTCGTATGCGGCGGCGGGCACCACCAGCGCCACCACCCACACCCCCGACGCACAACCCGGCAACGGCACCGTGACCTTCACCCCGGTGCGGAGCTACGCCGCCCCGGCCCTCGACGGCAGCAACTTCGTGAACGTGCCCGGCACCTTCGACAACCTCGGCAACCACACCGCTACCCAACGCCTCGACCTCGGTGCCAATGCGCTGGTGGGCAACGGCGGCAGCACCGGCCTCACCATTAGCAACGCCGGGGCCGTGACCACGGCCGGCACCCTAGCCACGGGCGGGGCCATCACGGCCGGGGGCAACGTGCAGCTCGGCACCAACGCCCTGACCGGCAACGGCGGCAGCACCGGCCTGAGTGTGACCAGCACGGGCCTGGTGGGCATCGGCATCGCCGCCACCCAGGCCCTGGACGTGAACGGCGGCATCGTGGCCCGCGCTGCCAACCCCATCGGCGTGCAGGGGGCTTACCTGCAATGGAACCGCAGCAACGGCGGCGGCGAAACCTGGCTGCTCAACCAGCAGGGCGGGGGCGGCGCCGGTGCCGGCATTCGCTTCGGCGACGTGACCACGTCCGATGTCGTCACCGAATGGGGCCGGTTTCTGGACAACGGCAACTTCGGCCTCGGCCTCACCAACCCCGGCCAGCGGCTGGAAGTGAGCGGCGGCATCAAGTTCAACGGCGCGGGCAATGCTCTGACCTTTCCCGACGGCACGGCCCAAACCACGGCGGCCGTGACCGCCACCGGGGCAGGCTTCATCCAAAACCAAACCGGCCAGCAGGCCAGCGCCAACTTCAACATTGCCGGGGCGGGCACCATCGGCGGCAACAGCACCGTGGGCGGCAACAGCACCGTGGGCGGCAGCAGCACCGTAACCGGCAGCAGCACCATCGGCGGCAACAGCACCATCGGCGGCAACAGCACCGTAACCGGCAACAGCTACGTAAGCGGCAGCGTGGGCATTGGCACCACCGCCCCCGGTCATCCGCTGGTGGTGCAGGCGCCCGCCGGCGCTACCCGGCTGCTGGGCTTCAACACCGCCGCCGGCACCGACAAGTACAACCTCAGCCTGGCCGGCGGCGGCCTCAACCTGAGCGAGAGCAACGTGGCCAGCGGGCGCTGGTTTGTGCAGGACGGCACCGGCAACGTGGGCATCGGCACGGCCAGCCCCGGCCAGAAGCTGGAAGTAAACGGCAACGCCCTCATCAACTCGCCCTACGACCTGCTGCTGCGCGACACCAACCACGGCCTGGGCTGGTACGGCACCGGCAAGGCCTGGAACGGCTACGCCCCCGACGGCCCCGCCCTCTACGGCTACGGCGGCGGCCTGCTGGGCACCAACCAGGGCGGCACCCAACGCACGGCCCTGGCCTGGAACAGCAGCGGGCAGGTGGGCATCGGCACCACCACGCTCCTCAATGGCCTGAGCGTGGTGGCGGCCGAAAAAACCACCAACCCCAGCTACGGCGGGGTGTTTCTTTCGGGCGGCAACGGCGGCAACGCCAACGTGGAAATGCGCGGCGGCACGCCTTACCTCGACTTCGCCAACGCCCTCAACCTGGATTATTCCTCGCGCATCCTCGACACCGGCAGCGGGCTGGCGTTCTTCACCGGTGCCAGCGGCACGGCCATGCTGTTTCTGCAAGCCAACACCGACCGCGTGGGCATCGGCACCAGCAGCCCCATTGCCCCGCTGCACGTCAAAGGCTCGGCCAACAACACCGTAGCCAGCGGCTTTGCCTCGTTTTTCAACCAGGGCGGGGGCTTCAACGCCATCAACAATTCGAGCGGCACCAAGTCCACTTGTGCCTACTTTGAAAACGGCGAGGTGTGGGTGAATGGCTACATCGTGGCCGGCACGCTCAACGTCACCTCCGACCGCCGCATCAAAAACGTGGTGGGCCTGAGCGACCGCGCCGCCGACCTGGC
>JANXUO010000164.1 GCA_025356245.1 Hymenobacter sp. | reverse complement strand
CGCGGTCTACCGCTTCACGGCGGCCACGGCCTCGGCCAACGGCCGCTTCGTGCTCGAGTTCAACCCCGCCGCTGCGCCGCTGGCTTCGGCCGGCCAAGCCCTGGCCGCCCTCGTGCAGGTCTACCCCAACCCCGCCCACGGAGCGTTCACCCTCTCGGTGCCGGCTGTAGCTGGTGCCAGCAAGGCCAGCGCTACGTTGCACAATGCCCTTGGGCAAGTGGTTGCCTCCCGCACCATCGCCCTGACGGCGGCCGGCGCTACGGCTGAGTTCAACACTACCGGCTTGGCTACGGGTGTTTACTCACTCACGCTGCGCATAGGCAACGAAACTGCTACGCGCCGCGTAGTGGTAGAATAAGCAGAAAATATCCCAGTCCGGCCGAAAATTATTCGGCCGGACTTGCGGATAAAAATTTAGCTGCTATATTTGCCCCAGCTTTAACTGGGCACAACCAACGTCACCTCATTTTAAACAGTATGAAATCCTCTTTTCTCAACAACGTACTGATGGCGCTGACCTTGGTGCTTTTCACCGCTGTCGCAGCATCCGCCCAGCCCGGTAACGGTGGCGGTCAAATTACCATCACCCCTATTGACGGTGGCGCTTCGCTGCTCTTGGCTGGCGGTATTGCATACGGTGCACGCAAGCTTCGCGCTCTGCGTAGCAAAAAAGCATAGCTTTACTTTGCTCCTTTTAAGCGGCCTGTCTCCTCTGGGGGCAGGTCGCTTTTTTTATGAATTATTTTTGGCTCCTGCCATAATCTACCGGTGTGCCGTAGTTTTACAAGCCTTTACCGTTGGTTTGTTTTTGTCCGTCCGTTGACGAAGAATTATTTTACAGTTTTTCGTTACCCGCTGTCCTCACTTTATCAACAACTTTAAATCATCCATTCCTCTCTACTGAGGTCGCAATGCCTTTGTTTAGGACATTTCACCCGCTGATTGATATTTAATCTGTGCCTATGAATTCGCCCACAATACCTTCCCGCGCCGGCAATCAGCTACTGTTTCGCTTCCTCGCCGTTGCCATCATCATCTACTTGATTTGGTTTTTTGGCTATGAGCAGTGGCTGGCGCAAGACCGACGACTCGATAATTATCTGTGTACGCAGATAACGGCCGCCGCTGTGTGGTGCCTGCAACTGGCGAACTTCCAAGCGGCCATCAGCCCCTATGCTGCCAACCTGATTACAATGAATGGCCAGCCGGCGGTAGTGGTTGGCCCGCCGTGCAACGGCTTGGTACTGTACGCGCTGTTTGCGGGCTTTGTGGTGGCATTTCCGGGGCCGTGGCAGCGCAAGCTGTGGTACATACCGGTGGGCATTGTAGTTATCTGGGGGCTTAACGTGTTGCGGGTGGCGGCGTTGGCGGTCAACCAATACTATGCCCACGCTTCGGTCGATTTTAACCACCACTACACGTTCACGTTCGTGGTATATGCCTTCATTTTTGGCTTGTGGATGCTATGGGCGCAACGGCTTTCGCGCACGGACAATCAAACCGATACAGCCTCTGCATAAAGCAGCTTTTCATAACCTATTTCAACGTCTATCCGAAGAGTACCCAGCCATCGCGCGGTGCGCAGCATGACGTTTTTTCTGAGCCGATTTATTTTCTAGATAGGCTATGTTCTTTCCATCAACTCAGCCGATGCTTTACCCGGCTCTCTCATGACGCCAACCACCATCGAGCCAGTAGCCGGCCGTAAATTCTGGTACCGCCCCCCCATTGCAATCCGGTGGGCACTGGGTATTAGTCTGGTAGTAACCCTTTTATTCCTGGGTGTTTACGACGAAACCTTATTCACATACTTTGCCGCAGTTTGGCAGAAGGCCCTGACTGCAGCTCACCTCAGCAACCAAGCCGACGATTTACAGCATGGCATTCACCGCCGGGTAACACGTCGGCCATTGCTGGCCGTGGCGTCTTACGCCTTGTTATATGTAGGATTATGCCTGCTGCTGTTGCGACTATTGATGCACACCCGCGCCCAGTGGCGACTAGTGCTGCGCCTGTACGCGGGTGTGGTGGTGGCCTATGTGCTAATTGCCGGTGCCGGCAAGCTGGCTGGCGATGCTATTTGGGCGTACCGCCTCAGCCGTCATTTGATTGACTTTGTGGTGAGTCCTATCCCGGTGGCGGGGCTATTGGTGCTTTTTAAGGCCGGTTATGGCCCCAGCGAGCAGAAAGAGGCGGGAAACTGACCGGAAGGTGAGGAACACAAAAAACCCCGGCCAGCACTTGGTTAAGTGCCAGCCGGGGTTTTTCGTCGTACCGAAGACGGGGCTCGAACCCGTAAGCCCGTGAAGGCAAGGGATTTTAAGTCCCTCGTGTATACCATTCCACCACTTCGGCTGGTTGCAATTGGCTATGTTACCGTGCAAAAACCAGAGCCGTTTCAGACCTGCTGCGTAGCCTTGACAGGCTGCAAAGATACTGGCGGGCTACGCAATTGGCCGGAGTAGCGACAAAGAACGGATACCGATTGGGTCAAGTTCACCGCTGAAACGCATCTTCGTGCTTAGCGGGCACTTGTGCAACCCGTCGTATGGACTATATTTAGCCATATTTTCCTCAAAGGGCTATGAAACACCGCTACTATCTGCCCTTGCTAGCCGTAGGGCTGCTCGTTGGACTGCAAGGAAAGGCGCAGCAGCGCGTTAGCCCTGGTTATTTTCAGGAAGACGGTGCGGCGCGGCTGGCGGCGCAAACCTCGCCGTTGCGGGCGCTGCTGACGGCCGCCCGGCCCCTGACGCTGGCGGCCCCGGCGTTGCGCACGGCTCTGACCGACCCGGCGGCCGTGCTGGTGCTGCCCCTGCCCAACGGCCGCAACGCCCGCTTCAGCGTCCGCGAAGTGCCGGTGATGGCCCCGGCGCTGGCGGCCCGATACCCCAGCATCCGCACCTACGCAGGCTTGGGCCTCGACGACCCCACGGCTACCCTGCGCCTCGACGATACCCCCCAGGGAATTCATGCCCAGGTGCTTTCGGCCACGCTGGGCGTTGTGTGCATCGACCCCGTGAGCAGCACGGATAGGGAGCATTACCTGAGCTACTTTGTGGCTGACCGGCGGGCAGATGCTCCGTTAGCGGGCTGTACGGCACCGCCAAACCTGACCGGGGCATTGGCGGGCCATACCAGTCAGCGGCTCTTGCCCGCGCAAACCACGGCGCAGCAGCGGGCCAGTGGCAGCACCCTGCGCACCTTCCGCCTGGCCGTGGCTACCACCGACGAGTACACCGCCGCCCGGGGCGGCACCGCCGCCAGCGCCCTGGCCAGCGTGGTGACGACTGTGAACCGCGTCACGGGTTTTTACGAGCGCGAATTGGCCATTCGACTGGAGCTGGTGGCCAACAACGATTTACTCATCGCCGCCAACAACAGCAGTCGGCCCGATGCTTACTCGAACAACAACAACCCGGCTACTGCCCTTGCCGAAAATCAAGCGCACCTCGACGCGGTGATTGGGACGGCCAACTACGACCTGGGCCACCTGTTTGGCACTCAGAACGGCGGGTACGCGGGCATTGGCATCGTGTGCGGCACCTTCAACAAAGCGCAGGCCGAAACCGGGTTGAGTAACCCGGCGGGCGACGGCTTCGACATCCAGCTGGTGGCACACGAGCTGGGGCACCAGTTTGGTGCTTCGCACACGTTTAACGCGCTGGGGGCCGGGGCTTGCACGATTCTCAACCGGGAATCGGGCACGGCTTACGAGCCGGGTTCGGGCTCGACGATGATGGCTTACCCCGGCGTTTGCGGTTCGGAGAACATTCAGACGGGGCGCGACGCGTATTTTCACGGGGCCAGCCACGAGCAGATTCAGAACTACGTGTTCAACTTCGGCGCTTGCGCGGTGGCTACGGGCTCGGGCAATACGGCCCCCCGCGTGGGTGGGCCGGCCAGTGGTAAAACGATGCCGGTCAGCACACCCTTCCGGCTCAGTGCCACGGCTTTTGATGCCGAAAACGATGCGTTGACCTACTGCTGGGAACAGATGGATGTTGGTACGGGCGCGGCCCTGACGGCACCGCAGGTAGCGGGCCAAACCGAGCCACTATTTCGCTCTTTGGTACCCAGCACCAGCCCGGTACGGCACTTTCCGCAACTGGCCAACCTGTTGGCTAACACTACTTCAATAGCGGAAAAACTACCCGCCGTGGCGCAACGCCTGAGGTTCCGGTGCGTGGTGCGCGATGCGCACAACGGCCCGGCGGGCGTGGTGGGCGGCAGCGACTACAGCCCCACCCTGACGCTAAACGTGAGCGGCACTGCCGGCCCTTTTGTGCTCACGGCCCCCAACACCGCCGTGAGCTGGCCCGTGGGCTCGACCCAAACCGTGACCTGGGACGTGGCCGGCACCACGGCCAACGGCGTGGACTGCGCTAGCGTCAACCTGCTGCTCTCGGCCGATGGTGGACTTACCTACCCCACCCTGCTGCTGGCCAGCACGCCCAACGACGGCAGCCAGACCATCCGCGTGCCCAATGTGCCTTCGGCGGCGGCCCGGCTGATGGTAGCCGCCGCTGATAATTACTTCTTCGATATTTCGGACCGCAATTTTACCATCAGCGCCACGCCGGGAGCCCCGCTGCTTACTGGCATCAGTCCGGGTACTGGCCCCGGCGGCATCACTATTACCCTCACGGGCACTGGCTTAGGCGCCACCGCCGGGGTGAGCGTGAATGGCGTAGCCGCCACCTTCGGCAACGTGACGGCCACCAGCCTCACGGCTACGGTGCCCCTGGCGGCGGGCACTGGCCCCGTGGTGGTGAGCACCGGCAATGGCGTCAGCAACGGCCTACAATTTAACGTGTTGCCAACTGCAACGAGCCTGACGCCCAGCAGCGGCATGGCCACCACGAACGGGCTGCCGGGGGCGGTGGTGACGGTGGACGGCAGCGGCTTGTTCGGCGTCATCGCCGTGCAGTTTAACGGCTTGGATGCGCCGGGCTTTGTGGTGAATACCACGGGCAGCCAACTCACGGTGACGGTGCCTTTTGGTGCCCAAACCGGGCCGGTGACAGTTATTACAGGCAATGGCGTGGTGAGTCCGGGGGTGTTTACGGTGCTGCCCACACCGTGCTATACCGTCACAAATATGACGCTGGGCACCATCTCCACCACCTCAGCGGTGGTGAATTTCAGCCGCAGCCTGGGGCTGCCGGTGAGCTACACGCTCACCACGGTACCAGCCACTGCTACCTACGCCAACTTTCTGCCGGGAGGCACCGTTACGGGCCTCAATCCCAATACACTGTACACAATCAACCTAGTAACCAACTGCAACATGGGCCGGCAGACGGCGCCGGTCAGCGTTAGCTTCATTACGCCGCCATCGGGCCGAAACGACGAATGCAACACTGCGGTGCTGCTGGCTACGGGCGCACCGGGCGACGCCTGCGTACCCACCGGCGGCACCCTCGCCGGGGCCACGCAGTCGATGCCGCCGGCCTGGTGCAGCGGCACCCAGGCACTGCTGGCCCGCGATGTGTGGTACCGCTTCGTAGCCACGGGGCCGGTGCATACGGTGGCGTGCAGCAGCCTGTTTTTTGACGGTGCGTTGGAGGTTTTCTCGGGCACTTGCGGCAACCTCAACAGCCTCGATTGCCAGGACGCCGTGGGCCGGGGCACCGAGAGCCTGACCCTGCTTTCACTGGTGCCGGGCGATACGTACTGGGTGCGCTACTACGCAAAATCGCCCAACCCACCGGCGGGCTACCTGGCCCCGTGCGTTACGACGCCCGCCCCGGCGTCGGCCACTTGCCCAGCACCTGGCGGCTTGGTTGTCAGCAACATCACCACTACCGAGGCGCAGGTGAGCTTTGCGCCCAGCGGCACGGCTACGGGCTACATTATCAGCACCATTCCGCGCACCAGCACTTACACCACCACGGCCACGACCCTCACCCTGACGGGCCTACTGCCCGGCAACCGCTACGTGGTGAGCATGGCCAGCCAATGCACCGGGGGCACAGCTTCAGCGGTACCGGCGCTGGCGGCTTTCACCACGCAACTGCCCGATTTAGTCATCAGCACAGCCACCATCCCAACACCCCGCGCTTACCGCAACATCACCGTCACGAGCACCGGAGTAGCCTCTTTTGGCGGCCCCATGCAAGTAACTGGCACCATGCTGGTGGAGAGCGGCGGCACGTTCGATGAAAACTGCAAAGGCCTTGTTGGCCCCGGCAACTTCGTGCTGGAGCCCGGCGCAACCCTGAGCATCTGCAATCCGCTGGGCATCAGCCAGAGCGGGCCTACCGGGGCTATTCAGGTAACGGGCACCCGCTCGTTCGGCACCGATGCGTACTTTATTTACAACGTCAGCGGCTCGGCAAGTGCCGGCACGGGGCTACCGGCGGTAATCAAAACCCTGGATGTGAACGGGAACCCAGGTAGCAGCCTGACCTTGACAAACAACATCGCCGTGCGCGAGGCCATAACGCTCTACAGCGAGGCCAACTTGTATTTGGGCAACGCCAACCTGCTGCTAATGTCCGACTTGAGTGGCACGGCCTACGTGGCAAACGCACCCGGCCGGGTAATCAACAGCGGCACTGGCCTGGCCACCATGCAACGCTACGTGCGCCCAACCACTGCCTACACCGGCCCCGGCTACCGCCACTACAGCTCGCCGGTGATGGGCGCCAGGTTGAGCGGATTAGCCGTGCCCGGCCGCTACGCGCCGCTCACCAACCCCGCCTACAACGCCCTGCCGACGCCCGCCCTGCCCATTGCCCAATTCCCCAACGTGTTTCGCTACACCGAAAGCCGCCTTACGGCCGCTTTTCCGGACTTTGACACGGGCTGGGAAAGCCCATCGGGCCTCACCGACTCGCTGGCGATGGGCCGGGGCTACACGGTGAATATTGCCCCGGCGGCCACGGTGGCCCTCAGCGGGCGGCTCAACAGCGGCAACCTCCGCACCGGGCCGTTGGGCCGCGCCTCCGGCCCCAACGGCGGCTGGCACCTGCTGGGCAATCCCTACCCGTCGGCCCTGTATTTTGGCAGCGATGTGACCGACAACCTGCCCGTTGGCCTGGCCCACGCCATCTACGTTTTTGAGCCCAGCAGCCGCTACGGCGGCTTTTACCGCACCTTCGTGAACGGTATCAGCAGTGATGGCACGCCGTGCAGCCTGCCGGCCATGCAGGGCTTTTTCATTCGGGCCACGCAACCAGTGCCGGGCGGCTTCACCTTCCAGGATGCCTTCCGCGACTACGGGGTGGCGGATGCGGGCAGCTTCCACCGCAGCGCGGCGGGTGTACGGCCACCGCAGCCGCGCCGCACTGCGCCCACTTGGCCCACGCTACGCCTCGCCCTCAGCGGCCCCACGCCCGCTGCTGGCCCGGCCGATTACGTGGCCGTTTACCTAGCCCCCGGTGCCCGCGCCACCGGCCCCGACCCAACCTTTGATGCAGTGAAGCTGCCCAACCCCAACGCCGGTTTCAGCGTGGCCGCCCGCATGGCCGGGCCGGGCAACGACGACCTCGCCATTGTGGCCCTACCGCCCTTGCCACCGGCAGTTGTGGCTACCCATCGCATTCCACTAGTACTGAACACCACTGTGGCAGGCAGCTACCGCTTCGCCATCAGCCACCACTACTTCGAGCCCACGCAAACCCTGCTTCTCCTCGACCACACCACGGGCACTACCACCAATTTGCGGCAGCAGACCAGCTATGCTTTTACTGTGGCCCAGGCCGGCACACTGGCCGGGCGGTTCGAGTTGCTATTAGGAACCTTCAACCCGCTGACAGTCAACTCAGCGTTGGCAAGCGCGCAGTTTAGCGTGTGGCCCAACCCAGTGGGCCGCGCCGCTACCCTGCGCGTTGCCCTCGATAAGCCCACTGCCAGTGCTACCGCCGTTTTGCGCACAGTAGTGGGAAAGGCAGTAGCGCAACGGGCCTTCAGTGGCAACAGCACCGAGCTATCAACCAATGGGTTGGCGGCAGGAATTTACCTGCTTACGGTGCAGGCAGCGGGGCAGGTTTCCGTCACGCGGCGCGTGGTGGTGGAATAGCTCGACTGAAAGCATCTAAACCAAAAAGACCCTGCTCCGAATGAAGCAGGGTCTTTTTTATGTTTTGGAGCGGGAGACGAGGTTCGAACTCGCGACCTCGACCTTGGCAAGGTCGCGCTCTACCAACTGAGCTACTCTCGCTTGAGGTACGCCGCCGGAGTGCGGTGGCGAATGGTGATACAAAGGTAAGGCTAATTTCACGTAGCGCAAGCCACACCCGCAAAATTTCTGGCGTGGGGGCCGTTTTTGCTTCATTATCAGCCGCAAATTTTTAAAATTGCGGGTGCCTTCGCGGGCGTTTCAGCGCAGCGCCAATTGCAGCTCGTTGAGTTTCATCAGGGCCTCAATGGGCGTCAGGGTATTTACGTCGAGGGCCAGCAGCAGCTCGCGGATGCGCTCCAGCGCCGGGTCGGCGGGCTCGAACATACTGAGTTGAATGCTCGGGCGCGGGGCCGTGGCCACGGCCGACGTAGCGCGGGGCTTGGGAGTTGAAGGTGAAAGCGTTCCTTCGATTGCGTCGCCCAAACCAACCAGCACGTCGTCGAACTCAGTGATGGGCTCCACGCCGCCGGTGTTGGCGCGTTCCAGCTCCAGGTGGTGCATGATTTCGTTGGCCCGCAGCACCACGGCGGTGGGCATCCCGGCCAGGCGGGCCACGTGAATGCCGAAGCTGTGCTCGGAGCCACCCGGTTGCAGCTTGCGGAG
>JANXUO010000163.1 GCA_025356245.1 Hymenobacter sp. | reverse complement strand
GAATTCGTTTTTGCCATTGAAGCGGCACAGGCCGTTGAAGCACGTTCGGTTGAGGTAATAAAACAACCCGGCGGCTTCCCGCGATTCCTGCTCGCCCTGCCGCACTAACGCATTGAATTGGTTGCGGGCTGCGTAGAAGGCCGTTTCCTCGTTCTCCATCGGCGTCTCAATTACCAGTCCGCGTTGCAGCCAGCGGTAGAAGTTAATGAGGTGTTCGTTGCTGTCGGCCAGCAACGCCCGCGCCGGCTGCAGGCCAAGCGCCACGGCCATTCCGCCCACAAACGGCTCCACGAGCCGACACCCGGCAAACGGCTGCCATAAGGGCCGCAAGTGCGGCAACAGCCAGCGTTTGCCCCCCGCCCACTTCAGCGCCGGCCCCGTGGCCGTCGCAACAGGGGCAGCCGGGCAATCAGCAAAAAGTAGCAGGGAAGTCTGGACTGACATTTTCTTAGTTGGAGTGCTGGGCTTGATGGGAAGTTAGGGCCAGCTACCCCCGCCCTGAGCGTTGCGAGAAAAACAGCAGCTGCACAATCAGCAGCGCCACCGAGGTGAATGCAAATGAGGCCAGAATCTTCACCAACGTCAGCCCAAAATGACGAAAGCTGCCCAGCTCCAGCACGAAAAAGGCGGTGTGGTGCACGATGACCAGCAGGCCCAGGTACACCGCAAACCACTGGGCACCCATCTGGTGTACGTTCACCGAGTCCTGCAAATCGTACCCGTCGCGCGGGGTGAGCAGGCGCAGCACCCAGGGGCGCACAAAAGCCAGCAGCACGGCCGCCGCGGCGTGCAGGCCGCCAGTGTCGAAAAAAATGTCCATCGTGAGGCCAATGCCGAAGGCCAGCAGCAACTGCACCACCACGGGCATGGCCAGCGGCAGAAACAGCAAAAACCCCAGGTACAAAAAGCACCAGCCCGCCCCAAAAAGCTCCAATCGGCTCACGAAGCCCACGTACACCGCCGTGTACACGGCGTAGCGCAGGAGCTGAAGGATGATTTGACCAACACTGTTCATGGCGCAACGTCTTCGGCAGTAGGTTTGAGGCCCGCGTGGGCCTCCACGGTGTCGCGCTCGGCTTTGGTGGGCATGTGCACCACGTACACGTGGCTGAGGCGGTTAAAATCGACGCCCAGCCGCACCCGCACCGTCCAGAAATTCTTGTCGGCTTCCTTGCGGAAATCGTCCACCACGCCAATGAAAAGGCCGTCGGGGAAAATGGCGTTGTAGCCCGACGTCACCACCGTATCGCCCCGCGCCAGACGGTTTTGGCGTGGAATGTAGTCGAGCAACGCGTGCAGTGGGTCGTCGCCGGGCCAGTGCAGGCTGCCCACCGTGCCGTCGCGCCGCAGCTTGGCCGATACCGTGGTTTTGGAGTGCAGCAGGCTGGTGGCCGTGGCGTAGTGCGCCGACACCGATTTAATGCGCCCCACTACGCCGCCCGCCGCAATAACGCCCAAGCCAGGAACCACGCCATCAGCCGTGCCGACATTCAACGTCAGGTAATTGTCTACCGCCCGTTGGGTTTGGCTGATGACGCGGGCGGGCACCAGCGGGTAGACCGGGTCGTGGCTGGGCACGGGGCGGCGGGCCAGCAGTAGGGTATCGGGCCGGGGGCGGGCGGCGGTGCGGCGGTAGCGCACGCGGTGCAGCGTGTCGCCCGGCAGCGGGGGCAGGGCCACCGAGTCGGCTTCGCGCCCGGCCGTATCGGGCCGAAAAATCTGCTGGCGGAGCAAGGCGTTTTCAGCCAGCAAGCGGCGGTTCTGCTCGGCCAGGCTGAAATAATCCAGCACTTGCATTCGGCGCTCCAGCACCTGCCCGGCGTAAGCATTAGCCGAGTTGAAAAATGCGGCCCGGTGGTACGAGTTGCTGGTAATGTAGAGGTAGAGCGCCACTGCCTCCAGCAACCCAAATATCAGCAACCCGCTAAACCGAAACAGGAAGGCAAAGAGGTTGCTCATTCTTTTAATTATGAATGTTGAGGGTTGAGTGTTGAATTGTCACCGGGGTATTCTATCGTTCGCATTCGCGCATTCGTGGCTGAGGCAGCAATTCACAAGCAAATAAAAACCGATAAAAACTCCACGCAACAATTCAAACCTCAACATTCAAAATTCAACATTAAGTAAGCAGCACGCCACGGTAGGCATTCAGGTCTTTGAGGGCCTTGCCGGTGCCTTTCACCACGGCCCGGAGCGGGTCTTCGGCGATGTGGATGGGGAGCTTGGTTTTGGCGGCCAAGCGCTTGTCGAGGCCGCGCAGCAGGGCCCCGCCGCCGGTGAGGTGAATGCCGTTCTCGTAGATGTCGGCCGAGAGTTCGGGCGGGCTGATTTCCAAGGCTTTCAGCACGGCCTCCTCGATTTTAGCCACCGATTTATCGAGCGCAATGGCAATTTCGGAGAACGTGACGCGGATGACTTTGGGAATGCCCGTCATCAGGTCGCGGCCGCGTACTTCGTGGTCCGGTGGCGGGTTTTCGAGTTCGGTAAGCGCGGCGCCTACTTCAATTTTGATGCGTTCGGCCGAGCGTTCGCCAATCAGCAGGTTGTGCTGCCGGCGCATGTAGTCGAGGATGTCCTGGTTGAAAACATCGCCCGCCGTTTTGATGGATTGGTCGCACACAATGCCCGAGAGGGCAATAACCGCGATTTCGGTGGTGCCGCCGCCGATGTCGATAATCATCGAGCCCACGGGCTGCTCCACGTCGATGCCAATGCCGATGGCGGCGGCCATGGGTTCCTGAATCATCCAAACCTCTTTGGCCCCAGCGTGTTCGGCCGAGTCGCGCACAGCCCGCTTCTCGACTTCCGTGATGCCCGACGGAATGCAAATCACCATGCGGTGCGAGGGCTGAAAGAGGCGGCTGCGGGTGTCAATCATCCGAATCATGCCCTTAATCATTTCCTCGGCGGCGTGGAAATCGGCAATTACCCCGTCTTTCAGCGGGCGGATGGTTTTGATGTTGTCGTGCGTCTTTTCGTGCATCTGCTGGGCTTGGCGGCCCACGGCAATCACCTTGTTGGTGGTGCGGTCTTTGGCGATGATGCTGGGTTCATCCACCACAATTTCGCCGTTGCGGATGATGAGCGTGTTCGCCGTACCCAGGTCGATGGCGATGTCGCTGGTGAAGAAATTGAAGAAACCCATAGTTTACGGAGCGAGGAATTACGCAAAGGTACGTCGGGGTAGCGCCAAGCCTTGGCTTGGCGCGTACTGACTTTGGTAACGTTCCCACTGGGCGCTAAAGCTGCCCCAACGTGCCTCTCCGGTGGCAGCTAGGGCTTGGCGCTACCACCTCAGTGCTTGAAGTGGCGCACCCCCGTGAGCACCATCGCCATGCCGTGCGCATCGGCAGCCGCCACAGAGTCAGCGTCTTTGATGGAGCCGCCGGGCTGCACCACGGCCCGAATACCCGCCTCGGCGGCAATTTCCACGCAGTCGGGGAAGGGGAAAAAAGCATCGGAGGCCATTACAGCCCCGTGCAGGTCGAAGCCGAAGGCGCGGGCTTTTTCGATGGCTTGGCGCAGGGCGTCCACCCGCGAGGTTTGGCCTACGCCGGAGGCCAGCAGCTGGCCAGGGCGGGCTAGCACAATGGTGTTGCTCTTGGTGTGCTTACAGATTTTGAGAGCGAACGCCAGGGCTTCGGCTTCGGCTGGCGTCGGGGCCAACTGCGTGACGGTGCGGAAGTCGGCGGCGGTTTCGGTGCTCAGGTCGGCATCCTGCTCAATGAGGCCGTTGAGCAGGGTTTTGATTTGCTTTTTAGGGAATTCGACGGACTTCTGCACCAGCAAAATGCGGTTCTTTTTAGCTTGTAGAATAAGCAGCGCATCGGGGTCGAAGCCGGGGGCAATCAATACCTCAAAAAAGAGCTGGCCTAGCTCGGCAGCGGTGGCTGCGTCCACGGGCTCGTTCACGATGATGACCCCGCCAAAAGCCGAGATGGGGTCGGCCGCCAACGCATTCAGGTAAGCCGCTCGGAGGGTAGGAGCCTGGGCCACGCCGCAAGCATTGGTGTGCTTG
>JANXUO010000146.1 GCA_025356245.1 Hymenobacter sp. | reverse complement strand
CGTTGCGGCCCCGCGTACCGGGCCGAATAAACGCCAGGTTCGCCATTCAGTGCGCCTACTTCCAGGCCAGTATCATCAGCAAAGCAGGCCACGCCGTAATTATCACGCACGTACTCGGCCTTTTGGCGAGCGTTGCCTTCCAGCGTATCCTGGGTTTCGGGCAGTTCCTCCTGGCAGCCAATGTCGGCCAGGCTCAGTAGGTTGATGTGCGCCGGGAGTAGCGGCCGTATCTCCTCGAGTTTGTGGGCATTGTTGGAGGCAAAACAAAGATTGATAAGCGGTTGTGGGCTACCGGTGGCTAAACTCATTGCGGGTTGTATGGACAGGGTGAAAAAATGCCGGGCACAAAAAAGCCGACGAATGTCGGCAGCTTCTAAAAAATTGATAATCAGCGATAAAACTTCTCACCGAAACATCGACTTGATGGTGCCCCACGACCGCTGCACGGCGCTGGGCGTGCCTGCTAGGACCGTGGAGTAGCTTTGGTCGCCGCCGGAACTGCGCACAATGAGGCGGTAAGTGAAGGGGCCACCGCTCAGGGCGCCGTTGCTGCCGCCGGGTACTGTGCTGCCAACGCCCGCGCGGTACACGTTGGGGTCGAGGTATTGGTAGCGGCGCTGGCCGGTGGGTACCATGCTGCTTACTACCTGAAAAACAGGGTCGGCTGCGCCTTTACGGGCCAACTCAAAGCCCGTCACGTCAGATTCGGAGCTTACTTCCCACTCTACGCGCACATTGGCCCCGTCGTAAGAGGCCGTGAAGAGGGTGAGCGTAACGGCCCAGACCGTAACCGCACTAAATAGCACCAGCAACAGCGCCAGCGGTAGCTGGCGGCCAAAGAGGGACGAAGTGAGTAGGCGTTGCCGCATACGCAGTGAGGGGCCGGGAAAGTAACCTACTTCAAAAGTAATACATTTTGCCGAAGTAATGCCTAAGCCGGGCCAATACCAGCAAAATTTTGTATCAGAGCAGTGCGTGGGGCTCCCTGCAACGGCCGGGTGCTGGCATTGGCCCCGGCCGGACCAGAAAAGATTGGCGGGCCGGTTGCCTATCTGCTTCATTCGCCGTACTTTTGCAGTCCCTTCCGCGAAAATGGCGGGGTTCAATGGTTTAAAACTCCCCAAACGATAATGAAAAAGGACATCCACCCCGAGTACCAGGAAGTTGTGTTCCAAGACGGTTCGTCGGACTTTAAGTTCATCACCCGTTCCACGATGAAGCCCACCGACACCATCACGATGGAAGATGGCAAAACCTACCCCCTCGTAAAGATTGAAGTGAGCAGCGCCTCGCACCCCTTCTACACGGGCAAGAACATGTTCATTGACACGGCCGGCCGCGTGGAGAAATTCCGCACCCGTTACGCCAAAAAAGAGCAGAACAGCGCCAACAAAGAGTAGCTTTTTGATTAGTTGTCAGCCTTTCGCTGATGGCGGAAGCCTTTAATCGGCTTATTGCTTTTTGTAGAAACTCCTCTCGGCTCTGGCCGAGAGGAGTTTTTTTGTGAGCCACCCCGGTGGCGAACGCCGTAAATTTGTCCTGCCAAAAGCTGACAGCTATCAGCTATTAGCTAACAGCTTAAAAAAAGATGCACCTTCTTCTTTTCGACGACCCGGCTATTCGGCCGCACCTGCTGCCCCTGACGTTTACGCGGCCGGTGGCGGCGTTGCGTTGCGGCATTCTTACCATCGCCGAAAAATGGCAGCAGCGGCTGCAAGCACCTTCGCTGGGCTACCTCACTGAAGGGTACTTACAGGCTAAGTTTCCGACGGGTACTGTGCAAGGCCCAGCGTTGGTAATTAACGGGGCCGTTTGCCCCGACGATTTGTTAGTCAAGCAAGTACGAGGTTTAATGCCCGGTCAGGGTTTGTATTGCGACGATGTGCTGATAGCTGCTCACCTGGCCGACGCCACCCAGGTAGCCGAACTTATTCAGGACGGCCTGACGCGCTGCGAAGTAGCTGAGCCCGCGACGGTTATCTCGCGCCCTTGGCACCTGTTTTTGCACAATGGGGTCGAAATCCGCCGCGATTTCGCGCTGCTCACCCACGGCCGCACGTCGCAGCCCATCGGCGATGCGCATACCATCGTGTACGGGGCAGAAAATATCTTTATTGAGGAAGGGGTGAAAATTCGGGCCGCCATTCTCAACGCCGAGGACGGGCCGATTTACCTGGCCAAAAATTCTCAAATTCACGAAGGAGCCATCATCAAAGGCCCTCTGGCGCTGGGCGAAGGGGCGCACGTAAACGCCGGAGCCAAGCTACGCGGCGACAACACCATTGGGCCGCATTGCAAGGTGGGCGGCGAAGTTGGCAACAGCATCCTGATGGGCTTCAGCAACAAAGGCCACGACGGCTACCTCGGTAATTCGGTCATCGGCGAGTGGTGCAACCTGGGGGCCGACACCAACACCTCGAACCTGAAAAACAA
>JANXUO010000096.1 GCA_025356245.1 Hymenobacter sp. | reverse complement strand
CCCGCGCCTGCGCGGGCCACTTTTTTGCCTTTTAACACCGAAACCCCTCCCCTCTATTTTGAATTACGACCTAAACCAGCTCCCCGAGCGCACCGAGAAGCCCCGCGACCAAGGCTATACGATGGTGATGGACAAAGGCATGAGCCTGCGCGAAGTGGAAGATTTCCTGGAAGTGGGCGGCGCCTATACCGATGTGGTGAAACTTGGCTGGGCCACCTCGTACGTGGTGCCCAACCTGAAGCGGAAGCTGGAAATTTACCGGGCGGCCGACATCCCGGTGTACTTTGGGGGGACGCTGTTTGAAGCCTTCATCATCCGCAATCAGTTTGATGACTACCGGCGCTTGCTCGACAACTTTGGCATGGAATACGCCGAGGTATCGGACGGCAGCATCGACCTCGACCACGAGCGTAAGTGCGAGTACATCCGCGAACTGAGCCAGCAGGTGCGGGTGCTGAGCGAGGTAGGCTCGAAAGATGCCGAGAAAATCATTCCGCCCTATAAGTGGATTGCCCAGATGGAAACTGAGCTCGAAGCCGGAGCCATTAAGGTGATTGGCGAGGCGCGGGAGGGCGGCAACGTGGGTCTGTTTCGCAGCACCGGCGAGGTACGCTCGGGCTTGGTGGAAGAAATTCTGACCAAGATTCCATCTGACAAAATTTTGTGGGAGGCCCCGCAGAAGGCCCAGCAAGTGTGGTTCATCAAGCTGCTCGGGGCCAACGTGAACCTGGGCAACATCGCGCCCAACGAAGTGGTGAGCCTCGAAACCATTCGCCTCGGCCTGCGCGGCGATACCTTTTCGCACTTCCTGGACATGGACGCGGTGGACCCCATGTTTCGACCAGCGGCCAAAACCGGTAAGCCCGGCACCAGTATGCCGCGGGGGTAGGCGAACCGCTCGCTCAAGCTCAGCAGTCAGAAAGCAAAAATGCCCGTGCCATATGGCACGGGCATTTTTGTAAAAAAGCTTTCGAAATTAACGCTTACTCCACCACCACGCGGCGCACGATAGCAGGGCCACCGGCTTCGAGGCGTAGCATGTACACGCCGGGGGCGAGGCCAGTGGTGCTGTACTCGGCCGTGGCTCCGGCGGTATTCAGGGCGATGGTGCGGGTTTGCACGGCTTGGCCCAAGGCGTTGAGCAGGGTGGCTTGCACGCTGCTTTGGCCCACTACGGGCGGCAGCACCACCGTAAACTGGCCGTGGGCTGGGTTAGGGTAAAGCATTACTTGCGCCGCTTGCAGGCTGTTGGCAGCCGCCAGCACCTTGCCAGCAGGCTGAAACACCAACACGAAACGGCCCGTGCTGCTGCCAGCAGCCGGAAGCGTGGCGGCGTAGGTGCTGCCGGTGCTCAGGGCGGTTTGAGTGCCGGTTTGGGTATCGCGGAGGTAAAACTGGGTGCCCGTGGGCAGCGTGGGCAGGGCCTGCACCCGCAAAGTGTAGGTGCCGGCCGCCGGTACCGTTAGGCGCAGCGGCAGCAGGGTTTCAGCAGTGCTCAGCAAGGGCAGACCGTTGATGGCCACGGCTTCGGTACCGGCCAGGGTGGCCAGGCTAAGGCCGCTGGGATTGTGCAGCTTGGCGGCGTCCTGGCTGGGGTCGAAGCCTGTGGCGTTGCCGGCAGCGAAATAGACAAAGGCGTCGTCGGCCTGGGTGGCAGTGGCCACTTGCAGTTGGAGCATGGCCGGGGTAGCCGTGCTGCGCCCAAAGGCCGGCTGCGGGCCAAACGTAGTGATGCGGTTGGCGTTGGTGAGGGCCACAGTGCCGGAGGTGCCGGCCGTGCTCACACGGGCGAAATAGCCCTGGCCGGCATCCACGAGCGGGCTAATGGTGGCCGGGTTGCTCACGCCGGGCAGGAAGGTGCGGTAGGTACCGGTGTATTGGCCTACGCTCTGGAATACGTACAGCGCGGCGTCCATGCCGGGGCGCTGAGCCACGCTCACGGTACTCCAGTCCAGGGGGCTGGGGTACGGGTTGCCCAGCAGCTGCCAACCGGCGTCGGGGCCCGCGTCGCGGGTGAGGGCACCGGGCGTCTGGGGGCCGTTGTTGAAGGTGCCCACAAAATCAACCAGCACACCGTTGGCCACGTTGGCCGTGTAGCCGCGGTTGGGCAATAATGGGTTAGTAGTGGCCGTGGGCGAGAACCAGCCCTTATCGAAGCCCAGGTAATCGGATACAGCCGTGGCTACGCGGCGCTGTTCGTAGCCAAACACGGTGGGGAAGGGCGTAGTGCGGCTGGCCGTGGCGCTGTTGTTGTAGACACCGTTCAGTTGGGGCACGAAACCAGTGGCTGCCAGGTCGGCCACGGTGGTGTTGCTCACCGGGGCCGCGTAGTGGCGGTAGCCGATGCCGGCCGCGTTGTTGTTGTCGATGGCCCGTTGCAGGGTGCCGGTGCCGTTCACAGTACCGCCGGTGTTGTCGAGCACTGCCGTGCCCTGGCCAGCCACCGACAGCAGCGTGAAGCTGTTGCCGCCGGTGTTCAGGTCGCCAAGCTGCAAGCGTACCAGCTGGCGCACCGCCACGGCTTGCGAGAGCGTAAGGTCGGCCGCGTTGTTCACCGTAAGGCTGCGCACCTGGGCGGGCAGGCCGCTGCCGGTGGTTTGGGCCACCACGCCGTTGTACACGTAGCTGGCATCCGCCGAAAAGCTGCGGGGGGACAATTGCACGGCCCCGGCCGCGCCGCTGCTGCTAATGCCATCGGCCGCGCAGATGCGCAATTCGCCGCCCGCGCCCAGCGCGAAGCTGCCCGCGCCGCCGAGCGTCTGGCAATTGGTGACGAGCGTACCCAGTACCGACACTACCCCGGTGGCCGACGTAGCCCCGATAAGCGTGAGGGTGCCGCCGCTCTGCACCGTAATGTTGCGGTAGGGGCCGCTGGCGGTGGCCGTCTGGCCGTTGGTCACGGTCAGGTCACCGGCAGCCGGGGTTTGGGTGGTGAAGCTGATGGCCGGCGAAGCCGCCGTTTGCCCACCGCCGCAGGTGCTCGTCACGGTGGCCGAGTACGTGGTGCCGGACGTGAGGCCACTCAAGGCAATGGGCGAAGCGTTGCCCGTAGCCGTTTGGCTCGTGCCACCCTGGGGCGTGTAGGTAACGGTGTAGGAGGTAGCCCCGGTACCAGCCGTGAAGCTGATGCTGGCGCTGTTAGTCGTCACGCTGCTGGCCGCCACGCCGCCAGGGGCATTGCAGGTGGGCGTAGCCGTAGTAGTGGTGAAGCTGATGGCGGCCGCCGCCGCCGTTTGGCCCGCCCCGCAATTGCTCGTCACGGTAGCTGAGTAAGTGGTGCCCGACGCTAAGCCAGTCAGGGCAATGGGCGAGGCCGTGCCCGAGGCCGTTTGCGCTGTGCCGCCGGCAGCCGTGTAGGTTACGGTGTAGGAGGTAGCCCCCGTGCCATCCGTGAAGCCGATGCTGGCGCTGTTCGTGGTTACGCTGCTGGCGGCCACATTAGTAGGCGCGACACAAGGTGGCGTAGCCGTAGTGAAGCTGATGGCGGCCGAAGTCGTCGTTTGCCCACCGCCGCAGTTGCTCGTCACGGTAGCTGAGTAAGTGGTGGCGGGCACAAGGCCAGTCAGGGCAATGGGCGAGCTGGTGCCCGAGGCTGTTTGGGCCACGCCGCCGGCGGCCGTGTAAGTCACCGTGTAAGTGGCGGCGCCGCTGGCGGCCGTGAAGCCGATGCTGGCGCCAGTGGTGGTTACGTTGGAGGCCGTTACGCCGATAGGCACCGCGCAGCCACTGGGCGTCGTCGCGCAAATGGTGAACGTACCTTCCGTGTCATTAGAGCCGAAGCCCGCCACCGCCACGTAATACGTAGTCCCCGGCGTGAGACCCGTTGCGTTAAAGGCCGGAGCCTGAGTATTGTTGCCACTGCCAGCTGAGCAGCTAACTTGCGTGAAGGGGCCAGCCGCACCGCCAGCGCTCGAAAACACGCGCACGGTACCGGCGGCCGTGCCGCTCACCGCAATGCGCACACCCGCTGCCGCCGCGCCCGTGGCGGGCGTCGTGAAGCGGAACCATACATCTTTCGGGTTGGCGGCCGTACCACAGGTGCCGGGGTTGGCGTAGCCGTTGGGGGCCGTGGTGGTGGCACCCACGTTGGCTGCGTTGGTGGGGTTGCAGGTGTTGCCGATGGCCAACACCAGCGCTCCGCCGGGCTCATCGTTGGCTGGCAACGTCACAAACGACACGGCCGGCGACGAAGTAAACGAGCCGCCGCCGCTACAAGTCCCCGTCACCGTTGTATTGTACTGAATACCGCCAGTGAGGCCCGTCAAGGCAATGGGCGAGCTGCTACCGCTGGCCGTCACCGCGCCGTTGCCCCCGGCTGCTGGGGTGGCCGTCACCACAAAGCTGGTGTTGCCATTACCCGCCGTAAAGCTCACGCTGGCCGTTGTAATACCGATATTGCTGATGGCAACGGCCGTAGGAGCCGTGCAGGTAGCCACCGTCGTAAAAGTTACGGTAGCGGGCACCGAAGTGCTGCCACCCGCGCAATTGCTCACCAACGACGCCGTATAAGTAGTGCCCGCCATCAGGCCCGTCAGCGTAAACGGCGAGCTGCTTACCGCCTGGCTGCCCCCGCCGCTGGCAGGCGATGTAGTAACCGTGTAGCCGCCACTTGGGGCCGGCGAAGCCGGGGTAAATACCAAGTCGGCACTGTTGTCGGTGATGTTCTGCACCGTTAGCTGCCGGGGCGAGGCGCAGCTGTTGGGCGGAGTGAAGCTGTACACCAGCCCCGGCTGCGGCTTCACCGCATTGCTGAGCACCTCGCTGTCCGAGGCGAGGCTGCCAGGCGTTGTTTGTGTCCAGTCGGTGGTGGTTTTGCGGTTGTTGAACTGCGTATTATCAGCACCCCGCAAACCTACTTCGGCCTGCACATTCAGGTTATTGGCGGTTTGAATGGGACCGTAATTCAGGTTTAGAACGTTGCTGCCTTCGTTCAGACGAATCTGAAAGTTAAGCAGCGTGGTGTTGCTGCCAAACGGCTGAAAGTTGCTGAACTGCACCACCAACGTGCGACTGGGAGAGGTGCCCAAGAGCTGGTAGCGTAACTGTCCGGCGCTGCCAACGCCCGACGTGGTATTGCCCACCAAGTCGGCACCCAATGGCGAAACCGCTCCGTCATAAGGCGTATTCGATGAGATAGGCGAATCAAAATCGTTCGGCGGTGTGCTACCGAAGGTGATAAATCCGTTCGACGAAAGCGTAAAGGTCGTGTAGTTTGTGCCCGCAAATCGAAACGTGAACCCGATGGGCAAATTCGTAAAAACCGCCGCGTCGAGGTCGTTGCCGCTGGCACCGCTCGTGGCCGTGGCTACCACCGTGCCCCCAGTTAGGGGCGCGTAAGTGCCCGTTGTATTTTGCGAGAATGAGTAAGTGGCTATTGCCTGGGCCTGCACGCTTGCGGCCGAAAGAAGCGTTCCGGCTACTATTGCCAAGCTACGCTTCAGTTTAGCTACCAGTGCGTTCCAGCGGGTGATTGCGGGGAGGGTAGCCCCCATCAGAAAATACTGTTGCATTGAAAATTGGGAAAGGTGTTTAGAAGGTCAACCTGGATGAAAAAGGGAAGAAAAAAGGGATGCGAAAGAACGGCTTACTTGTAAAAAAGTCGATGCACTGCCTCGTTCGAGTGCTTGACGAGGCCAAACGGCTTTGCAGGCGGCCTGGTTTCTTGGCACGGGCATTTGCTGTGCCTTACAGTGGTGCCCTAACGCCAACGAGTAAAAAATATTTTCCAGGCTATTACCTGCAATCAATTAATAGTCAAACAACAGCGTCATCGTTCAGACAAAAGCAACGCACTAGATGCTGTGTGAATTATTTTTTCAAAAAATAGTAGGCACGCCGCCTATTCCTAGACAAAAACAAAGCGCCAGCCCTTATCAGGGCTGTCGCTGTTGTTCAACTACCCGGCACGGGCCGGATTACTGCTTCTGCACTTTGATGGTCTGCGCAGCGCCGTCGGGCAGCACCAGGCGCACCAAGTACACACCCACCGGCTTGCCATCAAGCGAAGGCACAGCCAGGGTAGAAGCCCCGGCGGGCACTTGCGCCGTCTGACGGGTCACTTCGCGGCCCATCGCGTCAGTTACGCGCACCATGGCAGTTCCTTCGGTGGCGGCCTTGATATTCATCATCAGCTGCTCGCCGTCGCGGAAGGGATTAGGGAAGACGCTGGACGTACCAGCCGACTCCTCCGAGAAACCTCCGAAGCTAACCGTGCGCACCGGCGTGTAAGCAAACGCACCGTTGGTGTCCACCTGCCGCAGGCGGTAGTAGCGGGTGCCGGTACGAGCCGTAGCGTCGGTGTAAGTGTAGTGGCGGGGAGCCGAGCTGTTGGCGCTAACCGGTGCCACCGTAGTGAGGGTGCGGAACTCGCGGCCGTCCAGGCTCACCTGCACTTCAAAACCGGCGTTGTCTTTCTCCTGCGCCGTGCCCCAGTTGAGCACCGCCCCCGTGCGGTCGCGGCCTGCCGTGAAGTATAAGAAATTGACGGGCAGCGGCGCAGCATTTTGGCCCAGAGTGGTGGTGGCAAACGTGTTGATGCCATTTTGCGTCACCCGGTTGTTGGTGGGGTCGATGCGGTCGCGACCTGCGTTGAAGAAGCCAGCCCCACCACTGGTCGAATACCAGATGGTAAGGTCGTTTTCGGTTAAATCCTGGGGCACGGGCGATTGAGCATTGCGCACTCCCCTAGTTTCCAAGTCAAGGTAGCGTACCCCGAAGCGAGCCACCAGCCGGTTGGTTGGGCCGTTGGCGTTGGTAGGCCGAATCCCGTAGTAACGCTTGATGCTGGGCTTACCCGCCAGCAGGTCGGCGGCCGAAAGACTCGTAGTGCGGGTTACTTCCGTCAGGCCAGGGTCACCACCTGTAATTGTCAGGTCAAGACCGATGTTACCAAATGCTTGGTTCACGCCGGGCTGGGCCACCTCATTGGCTATCACTACGCCTTCCACGTAGCTTGTTTCCTTTTCGCCGGTTATCCGGGCACCGGTCACCAGCGTCACATTAGTATTGACCGGATTGACTGTCCCCGTCACCAGCACCCCGTTCACCATGTTCAAGGTGCCCTGCACCCGAAGGCTATTGGTCAGCGTTTTGCGCCCACCACCATCGATGGTCAAGTTGAAAAACTGGGCTCCGTCGAAAGTCTGGTCGCAGGCACAGGCCAAGGCAAAAGTGGTGCTGGCCCGCTGAATGTAACTATCGGCCGGGTTTACCAAGTTGCCATACACCAACAGCGAACCCCCGGCCCTCACAAGGCGCAGAATGGAGCGGTCACCGGCATTGTTGCCACGCAGGGCAAGGTTGCGGGCGTAAGCCGGGCCGGTTTGGGGCGTTCCGTTAATGTTGGGGTACACCACGCACTGGTTGGTGTTGTAGTTGGGCACCTCCACGTCAGTCACGGCCGTGGGTACTCCGTTGCTCCAGTTGAAAGGGTCAAACCAGTTAGAAGGAATGAGCAGCAGGTTAGTATCCTGGCTCGGACTACCGTTGCCCATATCGCAGCCGGGGTTGCGGCCCCCAAGCCAAGTGGTGGCGGCCTGCCCCACCACCGGCTGCCCGTTCGAGGTGCCGTTGATGGTGAAAGTAGCCTTGTAGTTTGCGCTGCTGTTGGAGTCGAAAATCCGGAACTTGGTGGTACCGTTGTTGATGCCCGAAGCCTGTATATAAGCCTCCACCACGTAAGTGCCGGGGCCACTGGTCAGGCTAACCAAGTTTACTGTGGTGGCCGTGCTGTTGGGCAGCGTGATGGTGCCGTTGGTTTGCTCGAAAGTACGGTCGCCGTTGCCAGCCACACCGGTTTGGGGCAGCCGAATGCGCTGAAATGTGAAGCCCTGCCCGGCATCGCCGTTGGCCGCCGTTTGGCGGTACACGCGGAAATACAAAAAAGTAGAGTCGGAGTAAATAACGTCGCCCCCGTTCTCGGAGGTGTGGGCCTGCGCCCCGTTCAGCCGGAGGTTACCCGTAGCGCGGTCGTAGCTACCGAGGTTAGCCCCTTGAAAAGGGTCGTTGAAGCCCGCGTTTGCGCGGTAGAAATACGTGCCGCCATTGGAGGTGCCGCTACCGGTCACCACAATGTAGTCGTTGAAAAACCCGGAGGCCGCCGAAGCCTGCCGGCTAAAGCCAAGCCCGGCCAGCAAGAGGAAGAAGGCAAGCAGGCGCGGGGCACTGCGGAACCTTGCGGAAGCGGAAGTAACTGGTGGTTTCATGATAGTTAGGTAGCTAGTTGGTTTGGAGCGAGTCAAAAGTCCCGTTTGGGAGGTAGTGCCTTTAACGAGGCAAGCGGTAGATGGTTTGATTTATTCTGGTATCTTTCAAATTTTTTTGTTCGTTTTTTCGGATACTTGCAACGACCGTACCAAAAAACACAGTAAATCGTTCAATTTTGTTTCACTTTAGATATTTTTAGCATAAATTTTTTAGTGCACTATGCTGTACGGTACCGCGGCCAACGCCTTTTTTTCATCGGTTAGTTCCACCCGCAGCAAATCGTGCACACTCACTCGAATTTTATTAGCCAACTGTGTGATTGGCAAATCGTTGGAATCAAGCCCGAACGGATTTTCAATTTCCTCGCCAATCATTTCGAGTCCCAGTAGTGCATAAGCTCCAAAAATCGTGACCGGTATCATGTAATACCGCATGGTGCTGAGCAGCACGAAGGGCATGGCCATGATAAAAATGGTGATGAACGCCTTGATGAAGAAGCTGTAAGAAAATGGGATGGGCGTGGCCCGAATGCGCTCGCACGAGCCGTTTACCTCCATCATGCCCAGCAATTGCGGCTTGATGGTGAGCAAGTGGGTGTCGGTAATGATTTCGACCTGCCGCAGCTGCTCGATGCTTTCCTGCAACACGGCCACGATGGTCGAGGTCACACTCTCGGCGTTGCGCAGGCGCTCCACAATGTCGGGCGTAGCTTCGAGCTGCTCAAACTGCACGCCGCCGCGCAAGGCCCCCTTCAAAGCGATGGGAAAGTTGGAGATGAGGGCCGCGAAGTAGCGGCGGCTGGCCAAGGCGTTGCCGGGCAGCACGGCGTTTAGCTCCATGGCTAGGTTCCGGGCATGCGACACCAGCTGGCCCCATAGGCGGCGGCCCTCGTAGTAGCGGTCGTAAGCCGTGTTGGTGCGAAACACCAGGAGCAAGCTCAGCAAAATGCCCAAAAACGAAAAATATTCGCGCCCAATGTTGAGCAGCGGCTGATGAAACTCCAGCACCCACACCGCCACTACCGAGTTGTAAATCCCCACCACTACCAAGCGCCTGAGCAGCTGCTTGATGACGGGCGAACGGTGGAAATGCCAGAGCGCCACCCACCAATCCCCTGATTTATAGATAATCATGATGCAAAAAGGTTAGTCGGCAGCGCGGCCTTCCAACAATAATGCCAGCCGACTTCGAGGGGCCAAACGGAAAAGACCCGGTTGGGGTTGGCCTCGGCAGCTACGGTTGGGCTTGAGGCGCCTCCCCGCTGCCCACCACTGTGGGCGTTACGGCAGCGGTTGGCCCCAATGGGGCAGCCGACACGCGCAACTAGCGCCGCCAGCCCCGTTCTTTGCCCCCGCAACCTACTTTTCGCATGGAATTACTCAAGCATTTCCTCGACGTGCTGCTGCACCTCGACGTTCACCTCAAGCTGCTGGTGCACGACTACGGCAACCTGACGTACCTCATCCTGTTCCTCATCATCTTCACCGAAACCGGGGTCATCGTTTTCCCCTTCCTGCCCGGCGACTCGCTGCTGTTTGTGGCCGGCACCCTGGCTGCCCAACAAAACCCCGAAACCGGCCACCCGCTGCTCAACGTATGGCTGCTCATGCCGCTGCTGATGGCGGCAGCCTTTATCGGCGACAACCTCAACTACCTGGTGGGCGATTATTTAGGCCCACGGGTGTTTCGCGAAAATTTTCGCTTTCTCAAGCGTGAATACCTCGACCAGACACAAGCATTTTATGCCAAGCACGGGGGCAAAACCATTATCATGGCCCGCTTCGTACCCATCGTGCGCACGTTTGCCCCCTTCGTGGCCGGCGTGGGCACCATGACGTACCGCCACTTTGCTTCCTACAGCATTGCCGGGGCCGCACTGTGGGTTATTTCGCTGTCGCTGGCCGGGTATTTCTTCGGCAACATTGCCTGGGTGCAGCACAATTTCACGCTGGTTATTTACGCCATCATTCTGGTATCGGTACTGCCGCCGGCAATATCATATTTGCGCGAGAAGCTGAGGGGCACCCAGCCATAGGCTCGCACTACCAAACTGTGCTTGGCGGTACTATACTGCCCGTGCATCAACACCGCCATCATTCCCCGAAAAATGCGTCAGTTTGGATTAATCGGCCGCACCCTGGGCCACTCGTTTTCGCAGACTTATTTTAGTCAGAAATTCCACAATCAAGGGCTTGACAGCGACCATCGGTTCGACCTGTTCGAACTGCCCGAGATTGGGGATTTTCCGGCTTTGCTGCAACGGTGCCCCAACCTGGTCGGCCTGAGCGTGACGGTGCCTTATAAAGAGGCCATCTGGCCTTATTTGGACGAGACAGCCCCCTCGGCGCAACGGGTAGGCGCTGTAAATTGCATCGCGCGTGGAACCAAGGGCCAGTTGGTCGGGCACAACACCGATGTCGTGGGCTTCCGCGAATCGTTGCAGCGCTGGTTTCCGGCCGAGCGCGGGCCAGCGGTTCGGGCGCTGGTGCTCGGCACCGGCGGCGGCGCCAAAGCTGTGGAGGCCGCCCTCCGCGAGTTGGGCATCGAGTACTGGCTGGTGTCGCGCAACCCAATGGCCGCGGGCCTCACCTATGACGACTTGACCCCGGCCCTGGTGGCAGCGCACCCGCTCATCATCAATGCTACGCCGCTGGGTACATCACCCAACATCGACGAGTGCCCGCCCCTGCCCTACCAGGCCCTTACCCCGCACCACTACCTGCACGACTTGGTGTACAACCCCAGCGAAACCACGTTCTTGCGCCACGGCCGCGAGGCCGGGGCACACACCAAAAACGGCTTCGAGATGCTGTGCCTGCAAGCCGAGGCCGCCTGGGAAATTTGGAACGAAAATCCCGAACTAAGAACCTGACTGGCAGAAGTTTGATTCGTAATCGGCGTATTTTGCTGGCCCCCTTGCAACGCCGGGCCATCCTTGCTGCTCTATAAGGCCGTGGGGAGTGGCCGCCTCCGGTTTTGCGAATGACTTTTTTACTGCTTATGTCTCTTCCTTACCACTTTCTGTTGTGCCCGGCCAGGCTTTGCGGCGCGGGCATCCCCGTGCCGGGGGGCCACGCCGGGCGTCACGCATGAGGGCGCTTTCCTGGTCGGCGCAGGGCCAGCGGCCCGTCGCCACTACCCCGCCCCCGCAGCTTACCCTGACGCGCACGGCCACCGCCCCGCCTACCGAGGCTGAGCTGATTGACGGCTGCCTGGCCGGTAAGCAGCTGGCGCAGAAGCAGCTTTATGAAAAGCACGCACCCAAGATGATGGCCCTGTGCCTGCGCTACGCCCAAACCACCTTTGAGGCCGAGGACGTGTTGCAGGAGGGCTTTGTGACGGTGTTTCGCACGCTGCCCAGCTTCCGCCGCGAGTGCCCGCTGGAGTTCTGGATTCGCCGTATCATGATTAACGCCGCCCTGCGGCAGCACCGCCGCAATGCCCCCCTAGTTGCGGTGAGCGACGGCGACTACCCCGACACCCTGGCGGGCGAAGAGTTTACCCTCAGCAACTACAATTTCAACGACTTACTGGCCATTGTGCAGGAG
>JANXUO010000089.1 GCA_025356245.1 Hymenobacter sp. | reverse complement strand
GGTCAGGCGTTCGCCACCTTCACCCTCGAAGACTACGAAACGAGCATCAACCCGGCCCTTTTTCGCGACGATTACACCAAGTTTGCGCCCCTCATCAACCCCCGCAACTACCCCAACGAGCAGGTGCCGCCCATGTACGTGCGCCTCAAACAGGAGCTGCGCCGCCACACCACTGACCAGTGGGACATGAAGATTATTTCGATGCAGCCGCTGGGCGAAATCGCCGAAAAGATGAGCAAAGGCGTCCGCGTCCGCCTCGACCTGCGCACCGTGACCGGCCCCATGCTCGACCGCTTACAGGAAGCCATCGACGATGCCCCCGGCTCCAAACGCCTTGAAATTCAGTTTGTGGAGCCGCACGAACAGCTGGCCGTGGATATGTTCTCGCGCCGCTTCACCGTCGAGCCCAAGGCCTTTATTGAGAAGATGCGGGCGATGGAGATGGAGGTTTGCACGTTGATTTAGACCGTAAAAAAGGCGGGCTGTTTCCTCGGAAACAGCCCGCCTTTTGCTTTGCCAAGTAGCCCGTCATTTCCGCTGGCGGCTGTTGCGAAACACCATTTTGCGCTCGTTGGAGCCGTCGAGGTTCATCGTCCAGAGGTTGGTTTCGCTGTACATATGGAGGCTGTCGGACTCCACGCGCCGGTCAGTGCGTTCTACCACAATCATTTTGCCATTGCTTGCTATCGTAATCCGGTTATATATCCGTCTTTCGCATCCCGTTCGCAACTGCACGGTGGTGCCGTTGGCCAGGGTAGTAGCAAAAATTCCGTCTTTTCCGCACCACACAAACCCTTGTGAGTCGGGAAGCCACGCTACGTCAAAATCAGGATTCGAAGGCAAGGTAATGGAGCAAAGCTGCGCCGTTCCCAAGTTGTAGAGCTGCACCCCCGGCCCTGTCAGGAAAAGGCCGTCCTGGACCATCAACCACTTGCCGTCCGGCGACCACGGGCTGGGTAAGACCACAAAGTGCTCCAACGCCGGGGTGGGAATGCGTTGCCCCGCCGAGTCGAGCCGGCACAGATATCCGCCAGGCGTGAGCCCGACTTGGTGCAGGCTGCCCACCAGTTCCTGCCCATTGGGGCTCCACCAGGGCCAGTTGTGCTCTGGGCCATACGTGAGTTGCCGGATGGTTCCGTTGGTCACGTTCAGGTTCCAGGTTTGGGTGCCGCGTGTGCAGGTGAGCCAGTTGCCACCGCCGGGCCGCACCTGAACTGCGGCAAAATCGCGGCCTTCGGATACTTGATGCTGCTGCCCGGTACGAAGGTTGGCAATCCAGATACCGGTTGGGTAGTGCGATTTGTCTTCCGGAAGGGCGGTTGTATACATTCGACTGCTTACCCGGTACGCTAACTCATCGGAATCATTTGGGTTAAAAAGCGGCCAACCATAGGTGAATCCGGGACTTCTGGCAGGTGGCCATTCCGGTATTGTTATAGTACCGGCAGGCAACTTTTTAAAAACCAATGACGTGCAACTCTCATTGACCCTTTCAGAAGCGACAAATCTAAACGCGGGTGTTGATGGCCGGGTACAGCCAAGCAATACCAGCAGCCCAAACCTAATTAAGCTGCTGCATAATAGGAATTTCATGCCCTTTTAATCCTTAGCAAACTTGCCTACGCTTACCCCTTGGGAAGTGGTTAGCCGGTAGGTGTAAAGGCCGATTGGCAGTTCTGGCAACTCCAACTCTACTGTGCGCGGGCCAATAGCAGCGGCAGCCGGAAAATTGAATTGCTTCATTTTACTTCCCGTCATTGACCAGATTTCGACTGCTGACGGGCCGTTTTCCGGGCGGTCGTCGTAGGTCAGCGCCATGTTTCGGGCCGCAGGGTTAGGGTAAGCGGTTGAGGTGAAGCCTGCTGTTGCGCGGGGGTAGTAGTAAAAATCTCTTTCCTGGTTGTAAGTATACAACGTCAGGTCAAGCAGTACGCTGCGGGTGGGGTCACTTGGTATCCATTCAGTGGCTCCTGATGGCGAGTTCGGTACACGCACCAAGTAAGCGTACCCTTCCACAACCACCGTATTTTGATTGGCCAGCGGGATATAATGCAAAGAACCGGGCGCTGGCGCACTTGGGGAAGTAACCCGAACGGCTGGCTCGGTGGTTACAAGCCCGCTGCTACTGACCGCCCCCCACAGATTGGAAGCCCCGTTTCGGGGCCACACCCGCACCAACGCATCGGCAGCGTCAGGCACTGGTACTGTCGGGTTGCTGGTGCCGTTGGACGAACGCACCTGCACCGTGGTCGTAACCCGATAAACATCGGCTGTGTAGGGCGTAGCGCCACTGTAAGCAGTTCCGGAACTGCTGATGTAATTTGATGACAGTGTTATCTGCCGGTTAGACATAACCGGCGGTTGGCTAAGGCTATACCTAGTCAAAATCCGGGTATGGACGAATTTATACGCATCGGGTTTGGAGCGTTCCAGCGCAGTCCCGGCATCCAGCAGGCCCCAGCCCGTCAGGTCGTCGTAGCCGGGCGTGGCGGGCGGGATGGTAGTTGCCGGCGGAGTAGGATTGACGCAGTCTTTGGCCGTGAACTGTAGCACCTGCTCCACGTCTTCCGGTGCAAGCTTGTAACCCGGTTTGTTGACACTGCTAAGAACCAGTGCCGCCACCCCGGCTACGTGTGGCGCAGCAGCGGAAGTGCCACTAAAATTTATATAATTTTGATATCCTGTTATTGGGATTCCAAATGCAGGCGGCACCGGCGCGTATCGTGATGCAGTAGTCGCTACAAGCGCAGAAGTACCTGGAGCAATGATATCTACGTCACTTCCGTAGCTGCTTTCGTATCCCTGGTCGCTTGGGTCAACAAAAACGCGCGTTCCGGTGATTGGGTCAATGGTGGTGGCGTTGTTGCCATTGCCCCTATACTTGTGCTGACCGTCGGTGCCGCTGGCACCAACGCTTATCACCCAATCGTCACGAAAAGTGGCCGGATAGGAAGGTGAAGTGACAGTAGAAGTTGCAGTGGCACCATTGCCCCGAGCAGCTACCACAATACAGTTGTTCCGGTAAGCCGTGCGCCTAGCATCTTTGAAAGCATTGGGACTCCCAGTAAAAGATGCGACTGGGCTACCGATGCTGATGTTCAGTATGTCGAGACCAGCTCCGCCGCCGCTGGAAACAAAATTGGAAGACCCATCCACCATTGCATTGACCAACGTACTCACTGTAGTGTTGGCATTCGCGTCAAGGGCTCTAAGGTCAAAGAGCTGAACGCCGGAGATGCTTGGCGAAACGCGGTAATTCCCTCCGGCAATGCCGGCGATACCCGTTTGGTTGTCGCGTTTGGCCCCAATGATGCCGGCAACCGCGGTACCGTGTCCGTTGAAATCCTGCGGCGAAGAGGCGTTGTAGGCCGGTGCGCCCGGCACGTAGTTGCGGCCCTGCGTGACCACTGAAGCATTCATGGGAGAGGGCAAGGCAAAATCAGGGTGCTGGTGGTCAATCCCCGTATCTATCACACCTACCCGCACGGTGTTCGAACCAGTTGTCTGGTGTGCCCAGGCAGGCAGAATATTGATGCTTCCGTCTTTGTAGGTTGACGTTGGCTGCAGGTTCGCTTGCTGTTTGAAGAGCGGGTCGTAGGGGGTTCCTGGCACAGGGCCGGTGCCATTACCCTGCAACACCCAATTTAAGTGAGCGTAACGTATCAGTGGAAACACGCCACCCAGCTTTTCGCACATTTCTAGTTCATTCCCTCCCTTCGGCAGTTGCAACACAAATGTCGCCCAGTGGTCGTCGGTGCGGATGGTATCGCCGAGGCGCGAAACGGAAAGCGTATCGGCGCTTGTCATCCGGGTGAAGATTTTGAAAACCTCAATGCTGCTAGCGTCGAACCCAAGTACTTGCATCAACTTGTCTCGCGCTTCATCCCCCAGGATGTCCTTAACGTAACCTGCTTGAAACAGGGTGTCGTCCACCGCCCAAATCTTGATTGCGGCTGGGTCAAACCGCACGATGATTTCGCGCTCAATGTGCGACGGCTGCTTGTTCTCGTCGTACACAACGGTCATCGGGCGTTCCTGGCCGTGGCTAAAACCAGCCCAGAACATGGCCGCAAGGAAGACCCAAATGGTTAGTGACGAGGGGGAGGAGGGGGGGGGGGGGG
>JANXUO010000087.1 GCA_025356245.1 Hymenobacter sp. | reverse complement strand
CGTCAGGCTCACGCGGCGACGGGGACGAACATCTACAACACGTTTACCCTGGCCCAAACAGCAGCGGCGGCCAACGACATCATTCAGATGGAGCCGGGCACATACAGCTTCGACATTGCCCTAAGCAAGCCGCTGGTGGTAGTGGGGCCGGGCTACTTTCTTGACCGCTACACGGCCCCAGCCTTGCAGGCCAACACCACGCCATCCACGGTGAACGCCATTTATTTCAACGCCGGCAGCGCCGGCAGCGTGGTGTCGGGCATCACGGCCAGCAACTGCTTCATCAGCAGCAGCACCGTGACGCTGCAACGCTGCAACATCACCAGCACGTTTTATGTGAACTACGGCAACACGGCCATCACCAACATCAACATCCGGCAGAACTATCTGTCTACGCTACAAAACTACTACGGCGCGGGGTCGAGCAACCTGCTTATCACCAACAACATCATCAACTCGACGGTGAGCTTTGACAACTCCTGCAACGGCGATTTCAGCAACAACACCATGCCTTACCTCTACTCGCAGGTGTCGCTGAACAACTTCAACGTGACGAGCAACTATTTCGGGTACTACGCCGCCATTCCGACGCTCACCAACTGCACGGCCACGTACAACGCGCTGTACTACGCCTCGGGCTCGTTGGCAGGCACGGGCAACATCAACAACGTGCAGCAAGCCAATGTGTTTGTGCAAACCCCAGCGCCGCAGTTTGACGGCTGGTTTTTACCAAAGACGGGCACTAACGCCTTGCTGGGCGCGGGCGCGGGCGGCACCAACATCGGCAGCACGGGCGGTAACACGCCCTACCGGGCGGGCGGCATTCCGGCCATTCCGGCCATTTACCAGCTCAGCAACTCGGTGGGCGGCAACACGCTGAACGTGAACCTGAGCATACGCTCGAACAACTAGCTTGGCTGTCGCACTTCAAGAAGTACAGCCATGAAACGCTATTCTCTTTACCTGACCGCCCCCCGGTGGTGGGGCCTGCACGCGCAGGCCCTGCTGCTGGCCCTGGCCGTGCTGCTGACGCTGCTGCCCCAGTTGGGCCGGGCCCAGGCACCGCCCACATTCTGCACTACGGCTTCGGCTGGCCCTGGCTCGCCGCTGGCTTTCAGCACCACGGCCTTAACTACAGCCCCGGCTGCGAGCGGCACGGCCGCGTACTGGCAGTTTTCGGCCGTGGCCGGAGCTACCTACTACTTTGACAACTGCGCTGATGTGGTGGGCCAGAGCGCTGGCGATACGTACCTGCGGATTTACAACGGCAGCGGCACCCCCCTGACGGCCGACGACGACAACTGCGGCAACTCGAAACCCACCACAACGTGGGTTTGCCCCACCACCGGCACGTACTGGGTGCTGCTGTCGAATTATTCGTGCAACGCCTTGGCGGCGGCCCAGGCCCTGCGCTACCGCAGCACGGTGGCCACCATTACCGGCCCGCCCACTATTACAAGCTTTGCGCCGACGAGCGGCCCAGCGGGCACGAGCGTCACGCTGACTGGCACCAACCTTTCGAACCTGACCGGCGTGGGCTTTAATGGCACGGCGGCCACGGTGTTCACGACCGGCACCAGCACTTCGGCCACGGCCACGGTGCCGGCGGGGGCCAGCACGGGCACCCTTCGCGCCACCTCGGCGCAGGGCATAGGTACGAGCAGCGGCAGCTTTACGGTGCTGGCCGCACCCACGATTAGTAGCTTCACGCCCAGCAGCGGCACTGCGGGCACGGTGCTGACCGTGACGGGCACGGGCTTGCAGGCCGTAACCGGGGTCACGATTGGCGGCAGCCCGGCGGTATTTGCGCTGGTGGGCGGCAGCGGTAACACCCAACTCACCGTCACGGTGAGCGGCGGGGCCGCGACCGGGCCGGTGGTGCTGCTGCACGGCGGCGGCTCGGTGAGCAGCACCAGCAACTTCCAGGTGCTGCAAACGAACCTTGACCGGGTGGAGTATTTCCTCGATACCGACCCTGGTTTTGGCTTGGGCACGAGTGTGCCCGTGACGGCGGGGCCTGACCTGAACGGGGTGGCTTTCGCGGTGAACATCGGCGGGCTAAGCACGGGCTTTCACAGCGTTGGCTTTCGCAGTCGCGATGCCAGCGGGACGTGGAGCATGACCTCGCGCAAAACGTTTTACTACGAGCCGATGGTCAGCTCCACGCTACCTAACGTCACCAAAGTAGAATATTTCCTCGACACCGACCCTGGCTTCGACAGCGCCACCAACGTGCCGATTACGGCCGGCACCGACGTGAGCGGCGTGGCGTTCGGCATTAGCCTGAGCAGCCTGAGCACTGGTTTTCATACCATTGGGACGCGCAGCAAGGATGCCAACGAGGCCTGGAGCCTGACCAGCCGCAAGGTGTTTTACTACGAGCCGCTGGTGAACACGCCGCTGGCGAACATCGACCGGATTGAGTACTTCATGGATGCCGACCCTGGGCTGGGGTCGGCTACGGCCGTGACGGGTTACGCCTCCCTCACCGACGTGAGCGGCGTGGCCTTCGCGGTACCGCTGGGCAGCCTAAGCACTGGTTTTCATACATTGGGGCTGCGTTCGCGCGATGCCAACGGGGCTTGGAGCCTGACCGCGCGCAAGACCTTCTACTTCGAGCCGCTGAGCACAGCCACGCTGCCCAACCTGACCAAGGTAGAGTATTTTATGGATACTGACCCCGGCTTCGGGCTGGCGACGGACGTGCCGATTATGGCCGCTACTGATGTGGCGGGCGTGGCCATCGCCGTGCCGCTGGGCAGCCTGGCGGCGGGTTTCCACAGCTTCGGAGTGCGCTCGCGCGACACCAACGGGCAGTGGAGCCTCACCAACCGGCGCAGCTTCTACTTTGAGCCGCCGCTGGTGGCCGCGCCCAACGTCAATCGCATTGAATACTACTTCGATACCGACCCCGGCTTTGGCAGCGCCACCAACGTACCCATCACCGCCGGGCCGGATTTGGCCGGCGTGGGCGTGCTGGCCGATGCCTCGGCTCTGGCCGACGGAGCACACACGCTGTTCATTCGCTCGAAGGACGCGAACGGCGGGTGGAGCCTCGTGAGCAACCGGTCGTTTGTGAAAAACGGCTGCGGCAGCTCGGGCAACGCGGCAGCGGGCCTCGCGGTGGGTAACTACACGCAGGGCGGCAGCTACTACGGCGGGGCGGCGCAGCAGGTGTTTAACAACCCGGCGGGCAGCAGCCTTAATTTTGGCAGCTACAACACGGGCTTTGCCCAGGCTAATTTTGGATTGGGCAACCTACAGAGCATTAGTGACGTGCGGCTGCGCATCGTGCCGCAGAGCAACACCAACCTGACGCTCACCATCCAGACCTCAACCAACGGCACGGCCTTCACCACGGTGGATACCTACACGGCCACCCTGACGGCCAGCCAGACCTACGACATTGCCCGGACGCTGCCCTCGGTAGCGACGGGCGTGCGGGCGGTGCGGCTGCTGTTCGGCGCCTCGCCCAACGCGGCGCTGGCGGTGAGCGGCGCGGCCACATACTTCTTCAACTGCAACGGCCCCACCATCAGCAGCTTCACGCCTACTAGCGGCCCGGCCGGCACCAGCGTGACCCTGACCGGCACCAACCTGGCGGGCATCACCAGCGTGAATTTCAACGGCACGGCCGTACCGGTAGGCCAGATAACGACCAATACCGCCACCAGCGTAACGGTGGTGGCCCCCACGGGCGGCACCAGCGGGCAAATTTGCCTGGTGGCCACGGCCGGCAGCACCTGCTCGGCCCAGAGCTACGCGTATCCGCCGACGATAACGACGGGCACGGTATCGGCGACAGCATTTTGCAGCAGCACGTTCATCTCGGTGCCGTTCACGACGAACCAGTCCGGCTACGGGGTGGGCAACACGTTCAGCTTCCAGCTTTCGAATGCCAGCGGGGTGTTCAGCGGCGGTTCGCGGCTGTATAACAGCTACGTGAGCCTGAACGGCGCGGGCGGCACCATCACCGAC
>JANXUO010000276.1 GCA_025356245.1 Hymenobacter sp. | reverse complement strand
GCCGTAGCCGTGGGTGTCGATGGCGTGCTTGGCGGCCTTGATGACTTCGGGGTGCGAGGAGAGGCCCAGGTAGTTGTTGGCGCAGAAGTTCAGCACTTCGCCGGCCTCGGCGGTTTCAATTTCGGCCCCCTGGGGCGAGGTGATGATGCGCTCTTGCTTAAAAAGACCGGCATCTTTAATTTCCTGGAGCTGCTGCTGAAGGTCGGGCTGGAGGGTGGCGTACATGGGCGGGCGGTGGGGGCTGATGGGTGCGGCGACAAAGGTCGGCACGGGCCGTCGAACGAGTGCCCCAAGCTCCGGTTGGGGGTACTCCGGGCGTGGCCCGTACTTTTGCCGGCCCATCCCACTCCATCCGAATGCCCACCCCTTCCCCCGCCGACCCCGCCACCCGCCTCCCCGGCAACATCCTCGTCATCGGCGCCTGCGGCCAGCTGGGCCTGGAACTCACCGCCGCCCTGCGCCAGCTGTACGAGCCGCGCTGCGTGGTCGCCGCCGACGTGCGCCCCCCCAAAGACGAACACCTGCTGCACGACGGCCCTTTCGAGCTGCTCGACGTGCTCGACCGCACCCGGCTTGATAAACTTTTGCGCCAGTACCGGCCCCGGCAGGTCTATCACCTGGCGGCCCTGCTGTCGGCCACGGCCGAAAAAAACCCGCTCTTCGGCTGGCAGCTGAACATGGACGGCCTGCTCAACGTGCTCGAAGCGGCCGTGGCCCACGGCATCGGGCAGGTGTACTGGCCCAGCTCCATCGCCGTGTTTGGGCCGGACACGCCCCGCGAGCACACGCCCCAGCTCACCATCATGAACCCCAACACGGTGTACGGCATCAGTAAGCTGGCCGGCGAGCAGTGGTGCGAGTGGTACCACCGCAAGCACGGCCTCGACGTGCGCAGCCTGCGCTACCCCGGCCTCATCGGCTACAAAAGCCTGCCCGGCGGCGGCACCACCGACTACGCGGTGGACATTTACCACAAAGCGGTGGCCGGCCAGCCCTACGAGTGCTTCCTCGAAGCCGGCACCTACCTGCCCATGATGTATATGCCCGACGCCCTCCAGGCCACCCTGGATGTGATGCACGCCCCGGCCGAGCGCATTAAAATCCGCACCAGCTACAACCTCGGGGCCATGAGCTTCGCCCCCGAAGAAGTGGCCGCCAGCATCCAGCGCCACCGGCCCGACTTCCAGATTTCCTACGCTCCCGACCAGCGTCAGGCCATCGCCAACTCCTGGCCCGCCAGCATCGACGACACCGCCGCCCGCCAGGACTGGGGCTGGCAGCCGCAGTTCGATTTGGACCGGATGACGGACGATATGCTGCTGCATTTGGGCAAGTAAGCCGGCGCAAGCGGGGTAAAATACGTTTTGCCTCCGCCCAACGTGGGCGCTAAAAGACTCAGTTTTCAACCCGGCAGCGCGGCCAAAACCGACTCCCAGCATTCCAAATACAGCATGTGGCCCTGCGCTGGCAGCAAGCGCAGCTGCGCCCCGGCTATGCGCCCGGCCAGGTACGGAATGTTGCCCGGTGCCCACACGCCATCGGCCGCGCCGTGCCAGAGGGTGGTGGGGGCCTGCACGTCTTCGATGCGAAAGCCCGGTGGGCGGCACCAGGCCTGGGCGTCGTCGTACACGCCCCGGCCCTGGTGGGCGAAGCCAGCCACGGCGGCGTCGCGCAGCAGCGCCCGGTGCCGGGCCGTGGCGGCGGCCTCGGCAGGCCGCATGAGGCGGATAAACCAGTCGATGGTGCGGTTGGGGTGCCGCGCCCACTGCCCGCTGAGCCACAGCAACGCCACCCGATTAAGCCACGGAAAAGCCACCTGGCCCCAGCGCAGCAGCTTCCAGGTGGGGGAGAGGTGGGCGTAGGCGGCCCGCTCGCCCAGCGGCAGGCAGGTGCTGAGCAGGCCCAGCGCCGCCACCCGCGCCGGGTGCCGCGCGGCCAGGGCCAGCGCGTGCACCCCTCCCACCGACCAGCCCAGCACGGCCACCGGCCCGGCCACCCCCAGGGCGTCGAGCATGGCCACCACATCGTCGGCAAACGAGGGGAAGGTGAGCCGCCGGTACACGCTCGACTGCCCCACGCCGGGCCGGTCGGGGGCCAGAATTTGCAGTCGCAGCCGCCCCAGCAGCGCCGCGTCGGGCGGCACCTCCAAGCCCGAGGAGCCAAAGCCGTGCTGGAACACCACCGCCCGGTGCGCGGGGTCGCCGTAGCGCGTCAGGCCCAGGCGGCGGCCGTCGGGCAGGGCTACGGTGAGGGCGGTGGGCACGGGAGAGCAGTGGTTAAGGGAAGAAGCGGCGAAGCGAGGTGGCGCAGCCTGCAATATTAGATATCAAGCGCCTGGCACCCAACATTCCAAAGAGAGCAAATTCAGCAGGTATTCAGCCAAAATTCAAAAACACGGCCCTACCACCGCCACGCGCACGACACCCCCGTGTAGGGCCCCAGCACGTACGGTGCCCACTGCGCGGGTCGGTGCCAGGGCTGCGGGCGCGGCGGGCGCACGCCCCCGGAGCCGCTGGCCGGAGCCGCTGGGCCGGGCGCGGCCACGCGGGTGCGGCCGTTGCGTACCGCAATTTTGGCAAATGCGTAGCCTAGGGCAATACCGAGCGGGTAGTCGGACGCCCAATGCACGCCGTTGTTGAGCATGGAGTAGCCCAGCAGGCCCATCAGGCCGTAGCCCAGGGGGCGGATGAAGTGCTTCTCGGGGTAGTTGTCGGCAATTACCGTCACGGTGGCCATGGCCGTGGCCAGGTGGCCGGTGGGGAAGGCGTCGTAGTTGGGCACGTAGCTCTGGTAGGTGCTGTAGGACGGGAAGAGGTTCCACTCGCCCCGGTCCTGGGTGGCCACATAGGGGCTTTGGCGGCCCGTGAGGCGCTTGAGGCTTTGTACGATGACGCCCGTGCTCAGGATGGCCGTGCCCAGCTGCGAGGCCGTTTGGGCGGCGCGGTTGTCGTGCCGGAGCAGGCCGTAGGTAAGAAAGCCGATGGCCACGCTGGCGTGCGTGTAGCCATCGCCCAAAAAGTAAAAAACGCTGTTGAGGTTGTCGGGCGCGTTGAATTCGAGCGGCAAGTTGGCCGAGCCGATGCGGAACGGAATGCGAAACAGGTTTTGCTGGGTGCTTTTGGGCGAAAGGCCGAGCTGCTTGCCCACGTCCTGCGACCAGTCGAGGATGTACGGGTCGGCGGCCCAGAGCGCCGCCGAGCTGAGCGCGAGGCCCACAAAGGTGCCGGTGTTTTCGCGGCGGAACACGTAGCCGGGGGCCTGGCCCAAATCGCGCCCGATGTGCAGCACCCACCGGAACGGCCGGGGCCGCTCGTAGTGCCAGGTTTCGCCGGGGGCCACGGTGTAGTCGCTGGTGCGGGCGCGGCGGGGCGGCGGCACGGTATCGGGCTGCGGCGGGGCGGGCGCCAGGGCAAGGGTGTCGGGGGGCGGGCCGCAATGGGTGCTGGTTGCAAGGGCCGCCGGGGCGGCGGGCGCAGCGGCGGCCCCGGCCGAAGCACTGCAAAGCAGCGGCAAAAACGCCAAAAAAAGCCGCTTGCGGCGGCCGGTGTTCCTCAAAAAATCAAACGGCATAAGCACAAAACGGGCAACGAGCCCCGCCGCTGACAGGGGCGGCGGGTTGCCGCTGCAAAGGTAGCGCGGGGGCAAGGCCGCTGGCCACCGGGCCGGGTGTGCGGGCCAGCCAATGCCTTTTGGGCAGGGCGCTGCCGGGCAAAACTGAAAAAAAGACACCCGGCCGGGCATCTTTTTTTTTGGCCCAAGTGTTGTGGATGCGTTGCGAAAGCGGCAGCAGCTGGCCGGCGCAACCGCTGGCGGCGGCCAGCCCAGGCAACCCCAACGCACGAATTGGTATCCTTTGGACGTTGGCGAAAAAAACCGGGCGGTTTCTCATTTGTATTTCATTTGCGCGGGGCAATATTCGCCGCGTTATCCCGACTTCCCTTTGGCCTACCCCTACCTAACCTCATTTTCTACACCAAAAAAACCACTATGCAAGCAAAACAAATGATGCTCGGCCTGCTCGGTTCTGCCCTTCTGGGCGGCGGCGTGGCCCTGGGCGGGTACAAACTATTGGAACCCGCCCCCGGCACCAGCCCCCAGTACGTGGCCGCCGACCCCAACGTGCGCTACACGTCGGAAATGAAGAGCAGCCCTTACGTGGTGCCCGAGGGCCTGAACTTCGTGGCCGCCGCCGCCGCTGTAACGCCCGCCGTGGTACACGTGATGACGGAGTACGCGGCCCCGGCCGTGGACCAGCGCCAGATGCAGATGGACCCATTTCTGCGCCAGTTTTTTGGCGACCAGATGGAGCAGTTCCACGGGCAGATGCCCCCCGGCCACGGCCAGGGGCAGGGCGGCGGGCAAGGCTCAGGCTCGGGCGTGATTATCGCCGCCAACGGCTACATCGTCACCAACAACCACGTCATCGACAAGGCCAGCAAAATTGAGGTCGTGCTGGACGACAAGCGCAAGTACGACGCCGAGCTGGTGGGCACCGACCCCAGCACCGACCTGGCCGTGCTCAAGGTGAAGGCCGACAACCTGCCCTTCGTGAAGTACGGCAACTCCGACGACGTGCGGGTGGGCCAGTGGGTGCTGGCCGTGGGCAACCCCTTCAACCTCAACTCGACCGTCACGGCCGGCATCATTTCGGCCAAGGGCCGCAACATCAACATCCTGCGCCGCGAAGACAACATGGGCATCGAGTCGTTCCTGCAAACCGACGCCGTGGTGAACCCCGGCAATTCGGGCGGCGCCCTGGTAAACCTCAACGGCGACCTCATCGGCATCAACTCGGCCATTGCCTCGCACTCGGGCTCGGGCGCTTTTGAGGGCTATGCGTTTGCCATTCCCAGTTCCATCGCCAGCAAGGTGGTGGACGACCTGCTGAAGTACAAGGTGGTGCAGCGGGCGCTGCTCGGCGTCAACATCCGCGAGGTGGACGCCGCGTTGGCCTCCGAGAAAAAGCTCAACACCCTCAGCGGCGTGTACATTGTGGGCCTGAGCAAAACCAGCGCCGGGGCCGAAGCCGGCCTCAAGCAGGGCGACGTCATCACCCAAATCAACGGCGTAGCCGTCAATACCTCTTCGCAGCTTCAGGAGCAAGTGGCCCGCTTCCGCCCCGGCGACCAGATTAAGGTGAGCTACCTGCGTAGCGGTACGCCCGCTACCACCACCGCCACGCTGCGCAACGCCACTGGCACCACCGCCGTGGTGCGCGAGGAGCCGGCCTCGGCCACCATCAAGTACAAGGGCTTGACGATAAGCCCCGTCCCGGCCCGCGAGCAGAACGCGTTGGGCATTGCCGGCGGGGCCAAAATCTCCAACCTCCGCAACAGTGAGCTGGCCCAGAATGGCATGGCCGACGGTTTCATCATCACCCGCATCGACAAGAACATCGTTACCAAGCCTTCGGACGTAAAGGCGCTGCTCGACGGGGCCGAAAATTCGTCGGGTGTGCTGGTGGAGGGTGTTTACCCCGACGGCCGCAAAGCCTACTACCCCATCGGGCCGGAATAAGCCGCGCGGTGCGCACCGAACATTCTTTCTGGAAAATCCCCGCTGCCCGCAGCGGGGATTTTTTTGTGGGGCTGCTGCCCTTCCGGCCCCGGCTTATCTTTGCCCCATGAAGCAAGCCCTCGAAGAAGCTACCGCGCCCGACGTAACCGTGGCGCACCCCCACCATGACCCCCACGGCATTCAGGACGTACTCCGGACCCTGGGCGTAGAAGCCAAAAATGCGGCCTACAGCACCGGCCGCACCTGGGGCGGCCACCACGGCCACCAGCACACCGTGCTGGCCCCGGCCGACGGCAGCGTGATTGCCACCGTGGCCTTTGCCACCCCGGCCGACTACGAAACCATCGTGCAAACGGCGCAAGCAGCCTTTGCCACCTGGCGCAACGTGCCGGCCCCCAAGCGCGGCGAAATTGTGCGCCAGATTGGCAATAAGCTGCGCGAGCACAAAGAAAACCTGGGCAAGCTGGTGAGCCAGGAAATGGGCAAAATCCTGCAAGAGGGCCTGGGTGAAGTGCAGGAGATGATTGACATCTGCGACTTTGCCGTGGGGCTTTCGCGCCAGCTGCACGGCCTGACGATGCACTCGGAGCGCCCCGCGCACCGCATGTACGAGCAGTACCAGCCGTTGGGCATTGTGGGCATCATTTCGGCCTTCAACTTCCCGGTGGCGGTGTGGAGCTGGAACGCCATGCTGGCCGCCATCTGCGGCGATGTGTGCATCTGGAAACCCTCGGAAAAAACGCCGCTGACGGGCGTGGCCGTCCAGCACATCATCCACGATGTGTTGGCTGATAACGACTTGCCCGAAGGCATTTTCAACCTCATCATCGGCGGCGCCGAAATTGGGGCCGCCATGGCCGCCGACGGCCGCGTGCCGCTGGTGTCGGCCACGGGCAGCACCCGCATGGGCCGCAAAGTAGGCGAAGTGGTGGGCGCCCGCCTGGGCCGCGCCCTGCTGGAGCTGGGCGGCAACAACGCCATCATTCTCACGGCCAACGCCGACTTGGATATTGCCATGCGGGCCGCTGTGTTCGGGGCTGTGGGCACGGCCGGGCAGCGCTGCACCAGCACCCGCCGCCTCATCATCCACGACTCGATTTACGACGACGTGAAGGCCCGCCTGCTGGCCATTTACCCCAAGCTGCCCATCGGCCACCCCTTGCAGGAAGGCACGCTGGTGGGTCCGCTCATCGACGCCCACGCCGTAAAGATGTTCAGCGACGCCCTCGCGCAGGTGCAGGCCGAAGGCGGCAAGCTCTTGACGGGCGGCAGCGTCCTCACCGACAGCCACCTGGCCGGCGGACAGTACGTGCAGCCCGCGCTGGTGGAGGCCGAAAACTACTACCACACGGTGCAGGAGGAGACGTTTGCGCCCATTCTCTACCTCATCAAGTACTCGGGCGGCGTCGAAAACGCCATCGAGCTGCAAAACGGCGTGCGCCAGGGCTTGAGCAGCAGCATCTTCACCCTGAACATGCGCGAGGCCGAAGCCTTCCTGGCCGCTGGTGGTTCCGACTGCGGCATCGCCAACGTGAACATCGGTACGAGCGGGGCCGAAATCGGCGGGGCCTTCGGCGGTGAAAAGGAAACCGGTGGCGGCCGCGAGTCGGGCTCTGACGCCTGGAAAGTGTACATGCGCCGCCAAACCAACACCATCAACTACTCCGCAGAGTTGCCACTGGCGCAGGGCATTAAGTTTGATATTTAAGGTTGTGGCGCGGGCTGCGGCTCGCGGCTGAAAACAGCAAAAACCCCCGCTTGGCGCAAGCCGGGCGGGGGTTTTATTTTATTCGGTTGATGCGAATTTCGTCCAGTGGTAAGCGGGCCGATTGCACCATTACCACATCAATTCGCCCGTTGGGCATCAGTTCGTAGATGATGCGGTACTGGCGGTAAAACACCTCTTGCAAGGCTGGTCGGCCAATTTCCGGTACCATGCGCCCTTGTTCCGGAAAGATGGACAACCTTTCGACGCTATCAAAAACACCGTCCACGAATTTGCTGGCCGCCGCTGGCGAATAAGTTGCGATGTAGTCCTTAATTTGCTCGATATCATCGAAGCATTCGGTCAGGAAGTTAGGCCGCATGGTGTTCGCCGACGGGCTGAAGACGGGCGCGGGCCTCATCGAAGGGCACGGCCTTGCTGCGGTCTGACGTGGCCAGCCGGGTTTCGAGACGCTCAACAAAAAGGAGGCGCTCAAACAGGTCTTCGAGAACAAACCCGTCGGGGAGTTGCTGCACGGTTTCGAGAACTTGTTCTTTGGTCATGGCGCGGTGAGGCATGTAATGAATTGCGATAGCTAAGGTACGCACTTGGCCCCGCAAAAGTGCCCGCGCCTGCAACCCCATCTTTGCCTTCCCGTCCTTCGTCGTCCAACTCCTGCAATCTGCCCGCATGGAAGCTCATTCCTACACTGCCTACCTCGACATCAACGCGCCGCTGGTGGAGCGCTGCCGGCTGCACGACCGCGTGGCGCAGGCCGAAATTTACCGGCGCTACAGCAAGGCCATGTTTAACGCCGCCCTGCGCATTTGCGGCGATTACGCCGAGGCCGAAGATGTGTTGCAGGAGTCGTTCGTGAGTGCGTTCAAGGAGTTGGCTTCGTACAAGGGCGACTCGGCGTTTGGGGCCTGGCTGAAGCGCATTGTGGTGAACAAGAGCATCAACTGCCTGCGGCAGCGTCGCCTGGCCCTGGTGCCGCTGGGTGAGCAGCACCACGAAGCTCCCGCCGAAGCCGACACCTACTCGGCCGAAGACGAGGCCGAAACCCACTACCGCGCCGACGTGCTGCGCCGCTGCATTCAGGAGCTGCCCGAAGGCTACCGCGTGGTGCTGACGCTGTACCTGCTCGAAGGCTACGACCACCTCGAAATAGCCAGCATTCTGGGCATTACGGAGTCCACGTCGAAGTCGCAGTACAGCCGGGCGCGGGTGCGGCTGCGTGAGCTGGCCGCCAGTAAAGGCGTAAATTGATGTTTTCGATTGCTGCCATAACCCAATTGCTAAAAAGATTAAAACTATCCTTATCATGAACGCTAAAAAACCCGATTTACTGGCAGCTTTTGTGGAGCGGCACCGCGCCGACTTCGACGTGCACGAGCCGCGCCTCGATTTGTGGGCGGCCATCGAAACCAAGCTGCATCCCGAGGCGGCGGCTCCGACGCTGTGCATTACGGCCGTCAATAATTTGCCTCAAGTGGCTGCCCAACCGGCCGTAGCGGCCCCGTGGTGGCAGCGCTACGGCGTGGCCGCCGGCCTGGCCCTGCTGGTGGGCGCCGCGGGCCTCAGCGAAGCCTGGAAAACCCAGCACCCCGACGCCCGCGCCGCCGCCAACCGCCTTGTGGCCGAAGCCACCGCCACGCGCGCCGCCAACGCCACGCCCGACGAAGCCCTGTACCTCGGCCCCGACCCCGCCGCCCAGGCCGCCAGCCTGCGCCCCGGCACGGCGGGCGACAGCCAGCTCACGGCCGCCGTGCGCGGCATGGAAACCTACTACGCCGCCCAGCTCACCCAGCGCCGCGCCGCGCTGCTGCGCCTCGACACCGCCCGCACCGGCACCCCCGCCGACTGGCAGCGCGAGCTTACCTCGCTCGACTCAAGCTACCGACTGCTCAAAAAAGAGCTCTTCCGCCACCCGCAGCCCGAAGCCCTGCTCACGGCCATGAACCGCAACCTGCAGTTTCGCCTCGATTTGCTGGACCAACAGCTGCGCCGCTCGGCCACGGCCACGCGCGATGCGGTGAATTTGGGGCCGCAGGGGTACGTGCTGGCGGATAGCCGCCGGTAGGCGCGTGCCGTCACCTGCGTGGTGCCTGATTGTACGGCCCTCGCTCGACGCGTGGGTTTATTCAAAATCAAATTAGTATGAAAAGCAACTTCTGGTGCTGGGCCGTGGCCGTGTGGGCGGTTGTGGGCCTGGCGGTGCCGGGAGTGGCGCAGGTGCGCTACCTGTGCAGCCCCGACGAGTGGGTGGGCTTTTTGTTGGTGGACGGGCCGGGCGATGGTCAAAACCAAACCCCGCAGCCGGGCCAAACCGGCCCCGGCGCAGGCGAGGCCGAGGGCACCGACGAATCCTTGCCGCCCGTGGAGCAGCGCCGCCGCCTGGGCCGCCGCTGGCCGGTGCCGGCCGCTGGCCGCCCCTTTGCCCTGAACGCCTGCTACGGCCGGGTGCAAATCAACGGTTGGGACAAGGCCGAAATCAAGGTAGAAGCTGAGTTGGTGGCCCGCGCCGAAACCGCCGCCGACGCCCGTCGCATTCTGGACGCGCTGGCCGTGGACTGGCTCGACTACAACGTGAGAACCGGCGGCGTGGCCGTGGCCACGCGCTGCGGCCCGGCGTTGCGGGGGCGGGCGGGCGGCTCGCGCTACGCCGTGCATTACACCGTGTGGCTGCCCCGCACCACGGCCCTGCGGGTGTACAACTCCTTCGGCGATGTGACCGTTGGTTCCGACTGGCTGGGCTCCACCGAGTTGGCCGTGGATTACGGCAACCTGCACACCGCCCGCCTCGACGGCCCCCAGAACCTGGTGCGCATTGCCAACGGCCTGGCCACCGTGCCCTACGCCCGCCGGGCGAGCATTGATGCCAGCTACGCCACCCTGCACTTGGGCGCGGGCCAAACCCTGGATTTGCGCAACAACTACTCCGACGTGGACATCGGGACGGTGCAGGACGTGACGGTGCATTCGCGCTACGGCGACGTGGCCCTGGGCCGCGTGGGCAGCCTGCGCGGCTCGTCGGGCTACTCGCGGTTTTCGGTGGAGCGGATAGGCGAGGTGCTGGACATGGCCCTGCGCTACTGTCCCGATTTTGTGGTGCGCGACACCGGCGCTAACTTTCGTCAAATCACCCTCGATGGCGGCTACAGCAGCATTCAACTTGGCTTTGCCGGGGCGGCAGGCTTCCGCTTCGACGTGAGTACCGAGCAAGGACAGCTACTCGTGGACCCCCGCCTGGTGCGCGTGCTGAGCGAGGAGCGCGGGGCGCATTCCAGCGATGTGCTGGGGGTGTTTGGCCGCCCGGTGGCCGGCGGCGAGCCGGGCACCGTGAACGTGAAGGTGCGCTACGGCACCGTGCGGTTTAATCGCTAGGAGTTGGGCTGTCGGGTTACGCTGCTATTACAAAGGGCTGCCTACGCTGCCCCAGAAAAATTCTCTGGCTCCTGTCAAGGCAAAAAAAAGCCGCTGATGAAACATCAGCGGCTTTACGACACCCGGTTGACTCTGCTACAAAGTTGCCGGAACGGCTTGGCTAGTTTTTGCTCAGCGGCAGGGTTTCGCTGCGCTGGTTGGTGACGAGCCGCACCAGGTACGAACCACCCGGCAGGGCCCGCCGCGGGCTCCAGTTGAATATATGGGGGGGGTGTATTTTCAGCGGTGCCGGTGGGGCGGGCGGCGGTGCCGGCCGCCGTGGGCACGGTGTCGAGTACCCGGCCGCTGAGGTCCGTCACCTGAATGCTCTGCACCGCTTCGCCGGGCCGCAGGCTCACCCGAAACTCGACGCTGCCGCCGAAGGGGTTCGGAAACGCTTCGAGGCGGCGGGCCGGGGCGGTGCTGCCGGTGCCGCCATCGGCGGCGGGGCGGTTGAGGGCTCCGCTGCCGGCTGCCAGGGTGCTGTAGCGGTAGCACACGGTGCTGGTGTTGTCGTCGGCCCAGCAGTAGGCGGCGGCGTTGCTTGTGCCACTGTAGCGGGCGGCCACACTGGGTGTGCGCTGGTTGCCGATGGGGTTGGCATTGGTGGGGCTGGCGTAGTTAACGCGGCTGTAGTCGGGAGTGAGGGGTACGCCCGCGTTCAGGCTGCGGCTCCACACGTCCTGCCCGTTGGCGTTGGCGGGGTAGTTTTCGCCCGTCCAGGCCACCACGTAGGTACCCGAAAACGTGCTCTCCGAACCATAAAAGGCCACCACGGGGTCGTAGGCCGGGCGGCCGCTGGTGCCCGTTACCTGCACCTGGCTCACGAGGCTGTAGTTGGGCCGGAAGGCACCGCCGCTACGGCCCCAATTGCGGACCTCGTAGTAGTAGCGGGTGCCAAACCCTTCCTGGCAGGGGGTGCCGGCCCAGGCCTGTACCACCTCCACGTCGTCGGGGCGGGCAGGGTCGGGGCTGGCCGCCACGCGGGGCGGATTGAGGGTTACGCCGCTTTGCCACGCTTGGCTGTAGTAAGTGCCCGTAATGCTGTTACAGTCGAAATCGACTTTGCGCAGCACCAGGTTCAGGCCAGCTGTTACGGGTGGCTCGCCCTGGGTGGCAGCACTCACCAGATAGGCTACCCACCAGCGGCCATCGGAGCCTACTGCCACGTCGGGCTTGAGAGTCTGATTGAAGAGGATGGGGGCATTGTTGAGGGCCGGGGTAGGGGTAGCGGTGTAGGCCTGCGGAAAACTAATGAGGCTGCCGCGCCAGGAACCGCAGGTCGGAAACAGCAGCGTTCCGTTGGCATTGGCTGGCGCCAGGTAGCTTTCGGCAAATACCAGCCCTTCCGAAATGTACGTGTAGCCGTTGGGGTAAGGCGGTGCGCTGGTGCCACTGTACGAAGGCGACAGCACCGTTATCTGGGCTGTTTCGGTGCTTTTCTCCTGCCACACCAGGCCCACGATGCCGGCCGAATTCGCGTCGATGTTGGGCGAGGAGTGCAGCCGGGGAATGGAACTTAGCCCGCTAAAACCCGGCAGGTTGGCCACGGTTGCTACCCCCAGCGGGTTGCGCACCAGCGTGCTCTGGTCGAACCGCTTGTTCGCGTTGTCCCACCGGTAAGAGTCAAAAAACGTGCGGGTGTAGGTCGTCGTCACCGAGTTTACCGTGGTGGTGTAGGAGGCCAGGTACACCACGTCGGCGTAGAGTTGGCCCTGGTAGAAGGCCAGTGCCACGTCCGGGTCGCTCACCGAAGTGTATACCTGCGGGGCGATGGGAACCACAATAGCGAAAGCAAACGGATTGCTACCCGCGTTGATGAGGGTGGAAAGCGTCACCTTGCCGGTGCCGTTGTCCCACACCATGGCCTGCAGGCGTTCGGTGGCACTCTTGATGAGGTCGGTGCCGGTGTTGAGTACCCCGGTCTGGGCCGTTTTCACCGGGCTGGTGAGGGCGTCGGTGTCCGGCGTGGCCGGGGGGAAATACGTCTGCGCCGTAGCCGGCAGCAGGTGCGTGAGCAGCAGCAGCGCAAGGCCGCAATTGCTGGAAATTGAATGCTTCATGTGTTTTTGAAAAGAGCGTAAGTGCGCAAAAACCCGGCGGTGCTACGGGTGTCGTTAGTCCGACGGGGTTGGTCGGCGCAGTTGCGGCCAACGGGGAAGGGTAAGGGTCGCAAGGAGTAGTGGCAGGCCGCTTGGCTACTCGACCATCAGCTGCCGGGTGATAATGCCCCGGGCCGTGTGCAGGCGCAGCACATAAGGGCCCGTCGGCAAGCCGGCCAGGGGCAGCAGGTAGCGTTGCTCGCCGGGGCCGGTGGCCGGGCGCAGGGCCTGGGTCAGCACCACCCGGCCCAGGGCGTCGAGCAGGTGCGCGCTGCCGCCGTTGCCGCCCAGCAGGGCGGCGGGCAGCGCCAGGGTCACGGCCCGGTGGGCGGGGTTGGGGTAGAGGCTCAGCTGCGCGGCCAGTGCGGCCGGGGCCGTGGCGAGGGGGGTGTTGAAGCCCACGGCCGCCGAGGGTGGCGAGGTGGCGTTCACGGTGCAGTTGGCCGCCACCGTCACGGTGTAGGCCGTGCTGGCCTGCAAGCCGGCCAGCACCAGCGGCGAACCGCTGCCCGTGGCTGTGACGGGCGGCCCGCCCGCGGTGGGCGTCGCCACCACCGTGTACTGCGGGGCCGGCCCGCTCGCGGCGGGCGCAAAACTTACCGTGGCCGAGGTGGGCGTCAGGTTGCTTACGGCCACGCTGCCGGGGGCCGGGCAGGCCAGCGGAATGCACTGCACCGTCATGCCAAACGGCCCGGTAGTGCCGGCAAAGCCCGACGTGACGTAGACGTAATACACCGCATTCCGCGTCGAGGCAAAGCCTACCGTGGCGTAGTACAGGCCCCTGCTGCAAGCGGGGTCACCATTTCTGCCTGCTATTCCCACCAAGTTAGTGCAGGTGCCCGTGTAAACACCTATTACACAGCCAGTCTGCTGGGTGTTGGCGTTGCAAGCGCTAACTACAATGCTGTCGCCGGTACCGACGAAGCGGTAGAAAACCCCGAACTCGCTATAAGTTGCTCCCCCCGCATTGGGTGGAAAGGCCGCCTGCTGGGGCACGTTGGCGTAGGTGCCCAGCACGAGCTGCCCGCAGCTGATGTCGATGGCGTTTGCGCACAAGTAGTTGGGCGGCCCGGTTTGCGGGGTTCGGAAGCTCACGCAGATGGGCGGGGCCTGCCCGGCGGCGCAGGTGGTGGCCAGGCACACGGTGTAGCTGCGGTTGGGGGCAAGGCCGGTGAGGGGCACGGAGGTGCCGCTGGCCGAGAACGTCTGGCTGCTGCCGCCCTGGGGCGTGAGCGTGACGGTGTAGCCACTGGCCCCGGCCGCCGCCCCAAAGCTGAGGGTGGCGGCGGTGGCCGTCAGGTTGGTCACCTGCACATTGGTGGGCAGGGCGCAGGCGGGCCGGTTGCTCACGCAAACGGTGAAGGGTCCGGCGGCGGGGGCGTTTTCGTCGCCGCCCACCTGCACGTAGTAGGTAGTGCCGGGCGTCAGGCCGCTTAGTTCGAGGGGCGGCACGTTGGCGGGGCCGCCGGGCAGGAGCTCGCTGCACCCCAGCGGGGTGTAGGGGCCGGTGCAGGCGGGGGCCGCGTACACGGCCACGGCCTGCACCGGCGCGCCGGTCACCGTCACGAGGGCCCCGGTGCTGGCCGGGCCGCTGGCGGCGGTGGTGAAGGCGTACCACACGTCGTTGGTGATGCCGGCCCGGTTGCAGGGGTAAGGGGCGCTGGCGGTAGCGCCCACGGTGGTGCCCGCCGTGGGGCTGGCGCAGGTGGCCCCGCTCAGGGGCAAGGCCTGGGCGGCGCAGGGCAGGTCGTTGGCCGGGGGGGTAGCCGCGCTGGTGCGGAAGGGCACGGGGCCGCTGCGCAGGCTGGCGCTGCCGGCCCCGCAGGTGCGGGTCACGTAAAAGTCGTAGTTGGTGCGGGGCAGCAAGCCCCCGGCAATGGCGTAGGTGTTGCCGCTCAGGCCGGGCACCAGCACGGCCCCGGCGGCCCCGGTGCCGGGCGCAAAGCCCTGCGGGCCATACTCGAGGGCAAACGTGCCGCTGGTGGTGCCGGGCACAGCCCAGCTCAGGGTGGCGGCGTTGGCCGTTGTAGCGGTGGCGTTCAGGCTAATGGGGGCCGGGCAGGCCACCGGGGCCGTGGCGCAGAGCGTAAAGCCGCCCGTGCCGCCCGAGGCCGGGTAGGGTGCCACGCTCAGGTAGTAGGTGGTGCCGGGCGTCAGGCCCAGCACGGTAAGGGGCGGAGCTGCGGCAAACGGGTTGGCGTAGCTGCTGGCGCTGCAGCCCAGGGGCGCAAAGGGCCCGGCCGCGCCCCCGGCCGCGCCGAAAAGGCGCAGGCGGGCCGCCGGGCCGCCCACGGCGCTGATGGTGAGGCCCTGGCTGGCCGGGCCACTGGCGGGGGTGGTCACGGCAAACCATACGTCGAGGGGCGGCACGTTGGCCGTGCCGCCGGTGCAGGCGGCGTAGGTGTAGCCGTTGGGCGGGGTGGGGGTGGCCCCGTCGTTGGTGCCAGCGGTGGGGGTGCAGGCGGCGGTTACGGGCAGGGGGGCGGCCCCAGCGGGCTCGTCCTGGGCGTTGCCGGTGCGAAAGGTGCGGGTAACAAGCACCCCGGCCCCGGTGCTGCCGCAGAGCGCCCCCAGCGTTACGGTGTAGTTGGTAAGGGGCTGGAGGCCGCCGATGGTGATGGGCGCGGTGGTGGGCGCGGGGCTCAGCGTTTGGGTCAGGCCAGGCTGGGCGGTGGGGTAGTAGCGCACCACGTAGCTGGTGTTGCCGGGGCCGGGGGCCAGCGTGAGCTGGGCGGTGGTGGCCGTTACGGTGCCCACGGCCACGTTTAGCGGGGCCGCACAAGCGGGCGGGTCGCTTACGCAGATGGTGAACGGCCCGGTGGGGTCGATTTGTCCGTAAGCACTCACGGCCAGGTAGTAGGTGGTGTTGGTGTTCAGCCCCGCAATGGTGAGGGGCGGGGCGCTGGCGTTGGGGGCCGCCGAGCAGGCCAGCTCGGTGAAAGGCCCGGCGCAGGAGGTGGCCGCAAACAACCGCACCTGGTTGGCCACAGTGGCCCCGGCCACGCCGCCAACCGCGATGGTGGCCCCGGTGCCGGCCGGTCCGCTGGGGGCGGTGGTGAAGCGGTACCACACGTCCGGAATGCTCTGCCCGTTGCCACAGCCTGCCGCCGGGTAGCCGTTGGGCGCTGTGGGGGTGGCCCCGGCCGAGGTGGTGCTGACGGGGGTGCAGGCGCTGCCGCTCAGGGGCAGGGCCTGCGCCGTGCACGGCTCGTCGTTGAGGGCCGTGGTGGCGAAGCTGATGGTAGCCCCCGCCGAGGTGCCTCCGCTGCAGTTGCTGGTCACGGTTACGGTGTAGCCAGTGGCCGGGCTGAGGCCCGTGAGGGCCACCGGCGCCGCCACCGGGTTGGGCGAAAGCGTAACCGACGACCCCAGGCTAGGTGAGGTGTAGCTGACGGTGTAGTTGTTGGCTCCCGCGCTGGCTGCGAAGCCCAGCTGAGCCGTTGAGCCGGTGATAGCCGTCACCGACAAGTTGGTTGGTGGTGGGCATTGCGCCCAGCTAGCCTGGCCTGCCAGGGCCAGTAGCAGCCCCAGCAGCAGCGTTGGCCAGGGCCACCGCCCGGGGCTGCCCTCGTGCGGTGCGCCCGCGCCGAAGGGTAAAAAAGGAGAGGTTTTCATGGGTAAAAAAAGGGAAATGGGTGAGATAAGCTGGAAAAACCCGGCGTACCGGACCGCCCACGCCAGCCGCGCAAACGGAAAAGCCTCGAACCCACCGCCAGGGCAGGGTCAGAAAAAACCAGTAGAAAGAAGGTACACGAGGGAGAACTGCCAGCAAGGTCAGTCAGGCAATCAGGGGAAAGTGCGTGTGAGCACGCGGCCGTGGCCAGGCGCACAGCAGCGGCTCCCCCGCCGTTAGACAGAAGACCAATCAGAACGACCGTCGCTGAAGAGCAAGCGCGACGGGTAAGCGGACGGATAGTAGGGTGAGTGTCTGACGGTGCGCAGCGGGTGTGAGGCACTGCACTATAATTGGTTCAAATGTAGGCAAAAATCTGGCTTGCTGGGATAGAGTAGATGCAGCCCACTTAGGTACGCTGGCCGTGCCTTAACTTGCGGCAGTGCTTCGCTTCTTTCTTTTCTATTTGCTGCTGGCGGCCCCGGCCGCGGCCCAAACCCCGCAAACCCTGCCGCCCGTGCCCACCCCATCATCGCCCATGAAAACCTATGCGCTGCGCCTGCGGCCGGGCGACGACCTGCGCCAGCAGCTCAACGCCTTCGTGCAGGCCAACGACCTGAAAGCGGGCACTATGCTTACCTGCGTGGGCAGCCTCACGCACGTGAGCCTGCGCCTGGCCAACCAGGAAGGCGCCACCACCTACCACGGCCATTTCGAGATTGTGAGCCTCGTGGGCACCCTCTCGACCCAAGGCTCGCACTTACACCTGGCCGTGAGCGACAGCAAGGGCCGCACCATCGGCGGGCATTTGCTGGACGGCTGCCGGGTGTACACCACCGCCGAAATTGTGCTGGGCGAGCTGCCTGCGCTGGTGTTCGGCCGCGAAACCGACCCCACCTTCGGCTACAAAGAGCTGGTGGTGCAACCGGCCCCGGCCCCGGTGGGGCTAGCGCCTCAGCCGGCAGCCAAACCCCGGCCGCAGCCGCGCCGCAAATAAGCCCGACAGCGCTGGTTTGGTGGGCGGGCCGCCGGGCGTTATCATTGTGGATTGATACGACCTACGGCGTTTTGCTTTTCCACTTTATGATGTTTACCGTTCGTTGCGCGGCCGTGCTGGCGCTGCTGGCCGCGCTGCCCCAGCAAGCCGCTGCCCAAACTCCGGCTGCCGCCCCGCTGGCCACCTGGCCCGATTCGCAGGCCCTCATCCGCGAGGGTGTGGCGTTGCACGACAAGGGCGAGTACGCCGCCGCCGCCGCCAAGTACGAAGCCGTGCTGTCCGCCGACTCGGTGTACGCCCACGCCCAGAGCGAGCTGGCCCTCACGCTGTTTGCTGATAAAAAATACGAGCCGTCGGTAGCCGCTGCCCGCCGCGCCATTGTCGCCGACCCCACCGAGCCCCAAACCCACAGCACTCTGGGCGACGCCCTCGACGAGCTGAAGAAGCCGGCCGAGGCCGTGGCCGCCTACGAGGCCGGGCTCCGGCTGTTTCCGTACAGCCAGACGCTGTATTTCAACCTGGCCATCACCCAGCTGAACCAGAAAAAGGTGGCCGAGGCCGTAGCCGCCGCCGAGCGCAGCCTGATGCTGCGTCCGCTGCACGTGGGCTCGAACCGTGCCCTGGGCGATGCCGCGGCGCTGCAAAACCAGCCCGCCCACGCCCTCATGGCCTGGCTGGTGGCCCTGGCCCTGGGCAACGACTCGCCCCAGTCCAACGCGCTGCTGGTGAGGGCCGAACGCCTCGCGCAAGGGGTGCCGCTGGTCACCGACGACCAGGGCCTGCCCGCCGTGCTGCCCAACGCCGCCTTTGCCGAGCTTGACGAACTCATTGTGAGCAAGGTGGCCCTGAACGCGGGCTATAAAACAAAGGTGAAATTCAACGCCAGTGTAGTGAAGCAGGCCCAGCTGCTGGTGGAGAAGTTTCCGGTGGACGGGCCGGCCGACGATTTCTGGGTGCGGGCCTACGGGCCGCTGGTACGGGCGCTGCGCCAGGGCGACAACCTCACGGCCTTCACGTACATGTTTCTGCAATCGGCCGACGATAAAATGGCCGCGCAGTGGCTCAAAGCCAACAAAAGCAAGGTGGAAGCGCTGAAAACTGCGTTTTCGGAACTGGCGCATTTACGTGCCCAGCAGCGGCTGCCGGGCAGCACGCTGCTGGCACCGGGGCCGCTGCAAAAGGCGTGGTTCAACAACGAAGGCCAGGCGGTGGGCCTCGGGCCGGGCGAAGTTGTCAACGGCGACTTCAAGGGCAGCGGCAAATGGGTGGGCATCAGCCCCAACGGGGCCGTGCAGGAAGAAGGCCAGTACACCGCCGCCGGGGTCAAAACCGGAACCTGGCGCAGCCTGCGGCCCGATGGCAGCGTGCAGGAAACCTACGCCTACGATGCCCAGGGCGAGCGCGACGGCCCGGCCAAAGCGCTGTACGACAACGGCCAGGTCAAAATTGCGGTGAGCTACCGGGCCGGTAAAATGGACGGGACCATGACGCGGTTCGACCGCTGCGGCAACCGCATGTCGGTCCATACTTTCAAGGCCGGCGACCTGGAAGGCCCCTACCTCGACTACTACCCCAACGGGCAGGTGCGCTACCGCGTGGTGGCGAAGGCCGACAAAATCGAAGGCCCGGAGGAGAAATTCTTCGCCGATGGCACCCCGAGCTACACGGGGGCCTACGCCAACGGCAAAGACGAAGGCCCGTTTGTGACCTACTACGCCGACAAAACGCCCGCCACTAAAGGAGCCTCAACCGCCGGCGAACTGCACGGCCCCTACACCACCTACCACGCCAACGGCGAGGTGCAGGAAACCGGCCCCTACACCCACGGCAAGCGCACCGGGGCCTGGCGCGAAACCTACGCCACGGGCAAAGCCAGCGTCGAGAAAACGTACGACGAGGCCGGTGAGCTGCACGGCGCCTACCGCGATTTTGACTTCCGGGGCCGTCTTTTTTCGGTGCTGACCTACGAGCACGGCCGCATCGTCCGCCTCCAGTACCTCGACCCGGCCGGGAAAACGGTGCTCGACCAGCCGGTGAAGAAAAGCGCCACCGCCGTGCGCCTGCTCGACAACGAAGGCCGCCCCGCCGGCACCGGCACCTACCTGGCTGGGCAAATGAGCGGCGAGTGGACGTGGCTCTACGCCGATGGCACCCTGCGCGAGCGCGGGCACTACGTAGCCGGTAAAAAGAATGGCCTCACCGAGATGTTTCATGCCAACGGCAAGCTCGAAAGCCGCACCCGCTACGACAATACGGGCGAGGAAGATGGCTACTCGGAGAGCTACAGCCCCGCCGGGCAGCTGCTGAGCGCGGGCTACTACCGCCACGGCCAGCGCATTGGCCCCCGGAAAGAGTACGACGCCACGGGCCAGCTCAGCTCCGAGCATTTTTACCACGCGGGCCTGCCCACGGGCACCGTCCGCAGCTACGCGCCCGGCGGCAAGCTGACGCAGGAGCAAACGCTGGTTTTTAACGAGATAAAGCAGGTCATCACCTACGACTCGACGGGCAAGGTGCTGACCCGCCTCGACCTGAAACCCGACACCAAGCAAATCGTGCTGCACTTTGCCGATGGCAAGCCCCTGTACCAGGCCGCCCAATTGTGCGGCGACAACTACGGCCCCACCACCTGGCTGCGGCCCGATGGCAGCCCCGAAAGCCGCTTCACCCAGCTCGACAACAGCCGCGAGGGCGAATACCAGTCGTTTTACGTGGGCGGGCAGCCCGACCAAGCCGGCCGCTACTGCGCGGGTAAGCCCACCGGCCCCTGGACGGTGCATTACCCCAACGGCAAGCTCTGGCAGCAAGGCAGCTACAACACCGCCGGCGAGCAGGGCGAGTGGATATTTAATTTCGCGAACGGCCAGCTCGAAATAGTGCAGCACTACCTCAACGGCGAGCTGCACGGTCTGGTGCAGCGCTTCAACGCGGCGGGCGAGCTGCTGATTGAGAAGCACTTCGAGCGCGGGGTGCTGGTGGAGTACCGCGGCCCCGGCCCCGCCACGGCCCCCTGGCTGCCGGTGCCCAAGGTGGGCGGGCCGTTGCGCACCGCCTTCGCCAACGGCAAGCCCGCCGCCGACGAAACCTACCGCCTCAACGAGCCGGAAGGCACCAGCACGTACTACTACGCCTCGGGAGAGGTGTTCCGCCGCACCCGCCACCACGACGCCCAGCGCCACGGCCTCGACGAAGCCTTCTGGCCCGGTGCCAAGCCCATGCGCCAGGAGCCCTACCTGTTTGGCCAGCGTCACGGCCGCACCCGCTACTACCGCCCCGACGGCACCCTGGAACGCGAAGAAAACTACCGCTGCGGCGACCGCCACGGCAACTTCGTCTATTTTGACGCCGCCGGCAAAGCCACCCGCACCGACGTGTACTGGAACAACACGATGTATAAGTAAAAATTTATTGCTAAATGACTGGTCTTTTGACTTAAAGGGTGCTTGGTTTTTGGGTATTGGGTTTTTGGTGTTGGGTTTTTGGGTTAGAAACCGAAAGCAGGCCCAACACCGAAAACCCAAAAACCCAGCACCAAATACCAAAAACCCAACACCGAAAACCGAAAACCCAATACCCAAAAACCAAAAACCCAAAACCCGCAAAGAAAATCTGACAGTCATATCCAACACCGTGATTAATACGTCTTCGCGCATTCCAAAACCAGCAGCTACTCCATCTATCATGCCCCGTTGTTTTCTTGCACTTATTTGTCTGATGACCAGTGCTACGGCCCTGGCCCAAACCCCCAGCCAGCTGGTGGCCGAAAATAAGGCCCGCTTCCCCGACCAAAAGGCGGTGTACCTGGAGCAGCGCGAGGACGTGACGGTCGAAATCCGCCACGATTCGGTGCAGGTGCTGGCCCGGCACCACTCCGATTTGCTGCATCTGGAAGAGCAGTCGGCCTCCTACGCCCGCGACAAGGTGCACAGTGCCCACTTCAGCCGCCTGCTCAAACTGGAAGCCCGTACGCTGTCGCCGGTGGCCGACAAGTACCGCACCCTGAAGGTGAGTGACTTCCGCGAAACCTTTGCCATGCAGGACGGCGTATTTTTTGACGATACCCGCCAGCATACCTTCACCTACGCGGGCGTGGTGCCCGGGGCCCGCACCGAGCTTGACTACACCATCCGCCACCCCGATGCGCGGTTTTTGCTGCCGTTTTACTTCGGTTCCTACGTGCCGGTGCGCCACGCCGAGCTGGTGATTACGGCCCCGAAGTCGGTGGTTATCGGCTACAAAATCTTCAACGGCGAGCACACGCCGGTGGCGTTTTCGCGCCAGGAGCGCGGCGACCAGGTGGTGTACCGCTGGACGGCTGACAACCTGCCCAGCCCCCCGCACGACGACGACGCGCCCGCCGCCGGTTACTACCTGCCGCACATCGTGTACTTCGTGGAGCAGGCCACCGTGGGCGGCCAAACCCGCAAGCTGCTGGCCGGCGTGCCCGAGCTTTACACCATGTACGCCGACTTTGTGCGCCGCATCGAGGCCCAGCCCGCCGCCACCGGCCAGGCCCTGCAACACCGCGTCGATTCGCTGATGGTAGGCGCTGGCAGTGAGGAGGAAAAGGCCCGCCGCATTTACTACTGGGTGCAGGACAACGTGCGCTACATTGCCTTCGAGCAGGGGCTGCGCGGCTTCATTCCGCACGATGCCGGGCTGGTGTACGCCCGCCGCTACGGCGACTGTAAGGACATGGCCAACCTCACCACCGACATGCTGCACCGGGCGGGCATCAAAAACGCCTACCTCACCTGGGTGGGCACCCGCGACTTGCCCTACAAGTACGCCGAGCTGGCCACGCCCG
>JANXUO010000053.1 GCA_025356245.1 Hymenobacter sp. | reverse complement strand
CCCGTTGCGCGTGACCGACGTGGAAATCAAGAAAGGCCGCGAATCCCCGCCGCGCCTCTTCGATTTGACTTCGCTGCAAGTGCAGTGCAACAACCAGCTCAGCCTCTCGGCCGAAGACACGCTGAAAATCGTGCAGGCCCTCTACGAGAAAAAAGCCGTGAGCTACCCTCGCGTGGACACCACGTTTCTGCCCGACGACCAGTACCCAAAAATCGCCGGCATCCTGCGCGGCATGATGGGCTACGCCGACCTCACGGCCCCGCTGCTGGCGGCCAAAATTCCGCGCACGCCCAAGGTCTTCAACAACAACAAGGTCACGGACCACCACGCCATCATCCCCACGGGTGCGGCCGGGCCGGGCGGCGGTCCCGAAACGGCGGTGTACGACATCATCGCCCGGCGCTTCATCGCCGCCTTTTATCCTGATTGTGAAGTCAGCAATACCACCGTGCTGGCCGAGGCCGCCGGCTACCCGTTTCGGGTGCGCGGCCGGCAAATCCTCAACCCCGGCTGGCGCGTGGTGTACGGCAACCCTGCCGAGCAAAGCGCCCCCAAGCCTGCGGCTCCTGCCGCGCCCGGCACCGGTGCCACCGAAGCCGACGACGACGTAGTTTCCACCCTGCTACCCAGCTTCGCCACCGGCGAAAGCGGCCCCCACCAGCCCCGGCTGGACAGCAAGATGACCCAGCCGCCCAAAGACTACACCGAGGCCATGCTGCTGCGCGGAATGGAAACCGCTGGCCGCAACATCGACGACGAGGAGTTGCGCCTGGCCATGAAGGAAAACGGCATCGGCCGCCCCAGCACCCGCGCCGCCATCATCGAAACGCTCTTTAAGCGCAACTACATCCGGCGCGACAAAAAGCGTATCCTGCCCACGCCCACCGGCATTGAGCTCATCGGCCTCATCAAAAACCCCACCCTCAAATCGGCCGAGCTTACGGGGCAGTGGGAGCGCAAACTCCGCCAGATTGAGCGCGGCGAGCTCAGCAGCGAGGCTTTTCTGGACGAGCTAACCGCCCTGGTGCGCGACATGGTGACGGAAGTGCAGCAGGACCGCAGCGGCCGGGCCGTGGCTTCCGGCACTGCCGAAAGTTCCAGCAAGCCCCTGCCCACCCACAAAAACCCAACACCAAAAACCCAACACCCAACACCCAACACCCAAACTCAGAAAGCCAGTAACCAACAATCAACAGCTAACAGCTTAGGAAACTGCCCTATCTGCAAAACTGGCCACATCTTGCGCGGCAAAACGGCCTTCGGCTGCGCCCGTTTCCGCGAGGGCTGCCAGTTCCGCCTCCCCACCGAGCTGCTGGGCAAAAAGCTGAGCGACCCGCAAGTAAAAGCCCTGCTCGGCAAGGGCCGCACGCCGCTGATGAAGGGTTTCGTGGCCGGCGACGGCCAGAAGTTCGACGCCGCCCTCATCCTCAACGCCCGCCACGAGCCCGAGCTGCTGCCCGCCGCCGAAAGCAAGCCCAGTACCCCCACCGACCCCGGCCAGATACCCTGCCCTGTGTGCCGCCTCGGCACCATGCTGCGGGGTAAGGCCGCCTACGGCTGCTCCCGCTTCCGCGACGACTGCCAGTTTCGCGTTCCCTTCGAGTGGGGCGGCAAAGCCCTGACCGACACCCAGCTCAAGCTGCTGTTGCGCCGCGGCGAAACGGCCGTCATCAAAGGCTTCGTCTCGCCCAAAAACGGCAAGAAATACGACGCGAAGCTGAAAATCAGCGAAGGGCGCGTGGTGCCGGAGTTTGGGTAGGACGAAGCAGTTACGATACTTGCCGTGCAGTTTCGGTCCGGCACCGCCAGATTATTTCAGCCCCACGCGGTAATGCAGCTTCAGGCTGAGCTGTGCGGTGCGCCCAAAGTCGGTGGCGGCGGTGGGTTCCAGGCTAAAGCCGGAGTTGCCCAGCCGAAGGTTGGCGGCGGCGAAGCCCAGGGTGCTTCGCGGGGTTTCGTCTTCGTTGGCTTTGTCAAGCAAGCCCATTTGGTTGGCGGCCACGCCCACCACCAAGCCGTTGCCCTTGTGCGAGCCCAGCCCCGAGCCCAGCCCCAGGCGGCCCAGGTACTGGCCCAGGCCAGCGGCGTTGTAGCCCACGTCGGCCTGCACAAACAGCGACTGGCGGTTGCCAATCCACACCTGCGCATCGGGCAGAAACGTGCTGGCCTTCAGCAGCGGTTCAGTGCGGTGGGCCCGGTTGTTGAGTAAAGTACCCAAGTGAAAGCCCAGGTGAAAGCCCATGGCCAGTTGCCCCTTGCGGCCGTGCCAGCCTTCGAGGTAAGGATTGAAATCGTAGAGGTAGTAGGTGCGTGGGTCGGCCGTTGCCTGGGTTTGGAAAGGGCCTGTTAGGGCCTGTTAGGGGCTGGGGGGCAGTTTCCAGGCGCTCGGTGCCGCCCCACAAGCCCAAGCCTGCGGTGCCAATAAGGCTGCGGCCCTGCGGCTTCAACTGCAGGGTCACCTGCCCGCCAGCGGTTTGGTAGCGGTGCAGGTAGCCAACCCGCGAGGGCGGCACCGGGTAGCCGCTACTGCCGCCGCACCCGCCGCTGCTCCCGCTCTGCGTGGTGGCCGGGAAATAAAAGTCCTGGTCGTAGCTGCCTTGGCTGGCCCCCACTGCAAAATCAATCGAGCGCGCCGAATCCGGCGCAGCGGTGGGGGCGGGGGCTTGGCTCATCAGTACCCAGCAGGGCCAACGAGGCCAGGGCCATGCGCGGCCGGGCCGGGGTCGGCACTGCGGCCCACAAAGGCCAGGCCGCCACCAGCTCGGCCAGCAGCACCGCGCCCAGTGCCACCTGCAATACCCGAAACTCGGCTCCCGTGAGGGCGTGCGGGGCCAGTGCCGCCGTAAGGGCCAGCAGCACCGCCACCCCAACCAGCTGCCGGACCGGGCGCGGGGCCGAGGCCAACGAAGCCGGGGCCAGTAAAGTTGAGGCCGCCGCGCCACACCGCAGCAGCCAGAAAGCTGCGCCCAGGTGCAGCAGCCCCGCCCCCAGCACTACCCACTGTATTATCAGTAGCCGTACCCCACCCAGCACCAGCGGGGCCGCGCCCAGCGTTTGGCTGGCCGGGTCGCGCCACTGGCAGAGGCCGCCCCAGGCCAGCAGCACCGCACCCACCCCCAGTAGGTAGCGGTTGCCCGCCGGCCAGGCGCGGTGCCGGGTAGCCCAGCTTGCCCCGGCTATCAGTAAGCAAATAAGCAGGCCGTAGAGTTGCGTGGGCACCACTTGCAACGAGTGCGCAGCCCCGGCCGGCAGCAGCCCTTGCGCCACTTGAGTTGTGTAAGGCCAGGTGCCCGGCCCAAAACTCAGCCCCGCCCCGTGCCCGGCCAGCTCGCCCCAGCAGCAGCCCGCCGAAAGGCACCCTGCACCGCCAGCCCTAGCCCCAGCGGCAGCGCAAAGGCATCAAACGCTGCCCAACCCAGGCCCAGCCAGCGTCGCAGCCCCAACAGTACCAAGCTGCTGGCTGCAATGCCGCCCAAAGCCGAACGCATGGGCGAGGCTGCCAGCCCCGCCCCACCTTGCCACAGGGCGGGCCACTCGGCTGCCGGCAGTACCACCAGCTTGCACCCTACCACAAAAGCCAACAGCGTAGCCGCCTGCAGCAGCAGCCAGGGCCGCAGGGCAAATCCCAACCGACGGCCCTCGTGCCACAGCAGTAACTGGTAAGTGCCCACCGCCAGCAAATAGCAAGCAGTGTAATAACCGGGCTGAAACACAGCGGGCAAAGCGAAGGCGAACGGCATGAGCAAGAGTAAAAAGGGGAAACGTAGACTTTAGGCTCAAACCTAGCGCTGCATTTCCCGGTCAGCAAACCAAAATTGCGGGTTCAGGGACTCGCATCAGCCCTTATTTTTTCAAATAACAAGCTGAAAACAAGTGGCTGATAGACGCCTTGACGGACTTTGCTTCCAGTCTGTCTGCACCCTTAAAATAACCAAAATGCACCTTGTTACACTGAGGGCCTCACCGCTTCCTCCACCTTGGCCGTTTGCCCGCCCGTAGCTGGCCGGTCGGCAATATTTTTTTCCAAAACAGCGATTCTTTGCAATTGGCCCGTATATTTGCACCCGCTTCTGTCGAGAAGCACCAGCCAATTGGAGAGATGGGTGAGTGGCTGAAACCAGTAGTTTGCTAAACTGCCGTAGCTCTAAAGGTTACCGGGGGTTCGAATCCCCCTCTCTCCACTTTATGTAGTGTTGAGTTTTGTAGGTTGAGTTTTGAATGATTTCATTTAAAACTCAACCTTCAAAACTCAATATTACTTTTCGGGGTGTAGCGTAGCCCGGTATCGCGCCTGCTTTGGGAGCAGGAGGTCGTAGGTTCGAATCCTGCCACCCCGACACTATTTATCCGAACATTTGACGCCGATTCCGGCGTTTTAAAGTGTTCGGATACTTCGTTTTTAACCCAGTCCAACTAGCATTGCGTGCGCTGGCCCTGAGCCAAGCAGGCTAAAACCTAACTCCGGAGTAACCCGACGGCCAACTGCCCCGGTCCTGTAGTTCAACCGGCCCCATAGTTGAAGCGGATTTAACGCAGTCTTTTTGCAGCGGTTTGGGCCAGCCAAGGCGCCGATGTGCCGCCATCCGGCCACACATCGCACCGCCACCATTGCC
>JANXUO010000046.1 GCA_025356245.1 Hymenobacter sp. | reverse complement strand
CCGGGGCAGCATCATTGCCTACGACAACGCCATCAAAACCAGCCTGCTGGGTGTACCCGAAGCCACCCTGGCCGCCCATGGGGCCGTGAGCGAGGCCACCGTGCAAGCCATGGCCGAAGGTGCCCGCGCCCGCCTCGGGGCCGACGTAGCCATTGCCACCAGCGGCATTGCCGGCCCCGGCGGGGGCACCGCCACCAAGCCCGTTGGCACCATCTGCATCGCCGTGGCCGACGCCCGCGGCTGCCGCACCCAACAGTTCAACCTCGACCGGGGCCGGGCCATCAACATCGAGTACACTACCCAAATGGTGCTGGGTATGCTGTGGCGAAGGCTATGTAATGTTGAGTTTTGAGTTAGGAATTAATTGAAATTGTAACTCAACATTCAACGCTCAACCCTTAACATTCACTTGAGCCTTCCCGTCACGGCATCCATGCTCACGTTGATTTCGAAGCCGATAATCAACGTCATGCACACGAATTCGAGCCATACCATGAAGCCCACGAGCGCCCCGATGGAGCCGTAAAAGTGGTTGTAGGAGTCGAAAATACGGACGTAGAGCGTGAAGAGGAACGACACCAGAAAAATGAGCAGCGTGGCCACAACGGCCCCCACGCTCAGCAGCGGCCATTTGTCGTGCACCGGCGGCACGAAATAATAGATGACACAGGTGGTACTTAAAAAGAGCCCGACCAGCGAGCCGTAGCGCACCAACGTCAGCACCAGCTCGGTGAGGCGCTCGGGTACTATTTCGTAAAAAACCAGCCCGTCAATCAAATAAGTGCCGAAAAAAATTCCGGCAATTGCCAATACTAAGATTAAGGATAATACAAACGTCAGCGCCGTGGCAATGGCACGTTTGCGCAGGTAGCTGCGGTGCTTGAACCACGGGTATTTTTTCTCGAAGGCATCGAGCAGCGCCATGATGCCGTTCGAGCTAAGAAATAGCGCCGCCCCAAAACCAAACGAGAGCAGGCCGCCGTGCGGAATGTTCACAATGTCCTCGATGGTGGTGGCGGTGGCGGCGTATAGCTCCGTGGGCATGAAATCGCGCAGGAACTGCAAAATATCCACATTCAGGTTGGGCACCGGAATGTAGGGAATGAGGGTGAACAAGAAAATAATGGTCGGAAACAGCGCCACCGTGAGGTTGAAGGCCATGTAGGCCGAGCGTTTTTCCAGCGAGTCGTTGCGCAGCTCGTGCAGCACCTGGTCGATGATGTCGTAGAGCGACATCCGGCCGCCGCTGAACCGTATCCGCTTGAGCCACACCAGCGCGTGCCGGTACGGCCGCTGCTCGCGCAACTCGGGCATCCGAACACGATGGAGAAGGGGGCGCTGCATTTGTCAGAAGGCTGTTTTTTGACGTTTAGAATTTGTCGAATAGTCGTAGCTGCCTGCGTGCAGTTTGTGTAACAACGGACGTTGCGTTTTTACGCCCGGCCCTTGCCAAACGCTGCCGGGGCCGGCGCTTCGGGCGCTGCGGGGGCAACGCCACCGAGCGGGCCAGCGGTTTCGTCATCCGAAAAATACGGGGCCAGTTTGGCACTGATGTCGGCCGGAATGGGCACCGGCCGGCCCGTGGCCGTGCTCACAAACACCATCAGCGTGTGGCCTTCGGTAAGTAATTCCTGGGCTTCGTTGCGGATTTCGTACTCGAACAACACCCTGGAGCCCTCGGCCGGCTGACGCAGCAGGAGTCTGATGGTCAGCAAATCGTCGTAGCGGGCGGGGCGGCGGAAGCGGGTGCGCAACTCCCCCACGGGCATTCCCACGCCGTCGGCCTCCAGGTCTTTGTAGCGAATGCCGAGCTGGCGAAACGCTTCGGTGCGGGCCACCTCAAAATACGCCGCGTAGTTGCCGTGATAGACGTAGCCCATCTGGTCGGTTTCGGCGTAGCGCACGCGGATTTGGATGTCGGAGCTGTACATGAATTAATTTTCTTCGGGAGAATTCAGGCCATAAAGTTGAACCAAATTCAGTAGAAAATGGCCAATTATTTTTGTTTCGAACAAGTCAATAACAATTACCAGAAACGCATTGTCGTCATCGGTGGAGACTGATACGTGCAGAAATTCGCCTGATGGATGTTGGTAAACGTACTTTACCAAACCGTCTGATAAAACGAAACCCTCTAAATCCGCCTCTGGTACAGCTTCGACGTACAACCAAATATCAAGAACTGGTTCAGCATTTTGTGAAACATCCAGCATTGGTGGCTCAAAAAATGCCTGGTATTGCTCGTAATCTAGCTTATTTGTCTGCATAACGAGCCACTTGATAAACTGCAAAAAACACGACTTTATCGAATGCCATTCCGCGTCAGCGCTGCCTGGTAGCGGCGGGCATTCAGCAAATGTTCGGCTTGGTTGGTGGCGAAGGAATGATACCCGCTAAAATCTTCCTTAGCACAGAAGTACAGGTAGCTATTGGCCTCCGGGTGCAGCACGGCGTCGATGCTGGCGATGCTGGGCAGGTTGATGGGGCCGGGCGGCAGGCCGGCGTACTTGTAGGTGTTGTAGGGCGAATCCTTGGCCAGGTGGACGTTGAGGACGCGCTTGATGGTGAAATCGTGGTTGGCGTACACCACCGTGGGGTCGGCTTGCAGCTTCATGCCCCGGCGCAGGCGGTTGAGGTACACGCCGGCAATGCGGGGGCGCTCGTCGGCGTGCTGTTGCTGCTCGGCTTCCACGATGCTGGCCAGGGTGCTCACCTGGGCGCGGGTGAGGTGCAGGGGCTCGCGGGCGGCGTCGCGGGCCGGGGTCCAGAACTTCTCGTACTCGCCTTTCATCTTGGTCAGCAACTTTTCGGCCGAAGTGTTCCACCACATTTCGTAGGTGTTGGGGATGAACATTCCAATGACCGACGTCGTGTCGAAGCCCAACGTGCGCACGTAGGCCGGG
>JANXUO010000271.1 GCA_025356245.1 Hymenobacter sp. | reverse complement strand
CCACGGCCGTGGCCTTCAACGGCACGGCGGCGCCGGGTTTCGTGGTGAACGCGGCCGGCACCCAAATTACGGGCGTGACGGTACCCACCGGGGCCATCACCGGGTCCGTGACCGCGACCACGCCCAGCGGCCTCAGCAACGGGGTGCTGTTCACGATGATTCCGGCCCCGACCATTACGGGATTTTCGCCCACGAACGGCGCCCCAAGCACGGTGGTCTCAATTACGGGCACCAATTTCACGGGCACCACCAACGTGAGCTTCAACGGCACGTCGTCGGCACTGGTCACCGTCTATAGTCCGACTTCGATGAGCGCCGTGGTGCCCACCGGGGCCACCACCGGGCCGATTTCGGTAACGGCACCGGGGGGCACGGCCCTCAGCAGCACCAACTTCACGGTGGTGCCGCCGGCCACGCTCACCAGCATCAGCCCGAGCAGCGGCCCGGTAGGCACCACCCTCACCCTCACCGGCACCAACCTGACCGGCACCACCGGCATCTTCTTTCCTGGCGCCGGGGCCGTCTCCAGCGGCTACGTCGTGAACGCGGCCGGCACGCAGATTACCGGCATCGTGGTGCCCGTGGGAACCACCACCGGCAACGTGTCCGCTAATACCCCGAGCAATTTCACCAATGGGCTGCTGTTTACGGTGACGGGGTCTGTGCCAGCCCCGACGATTACCTCCTTTACGCCCACCAGCGGCCCCATCGGTACGATGGTCACGCTCACGGGTAGCAACTTCACCGGCGCCACCAACATCAGCTTCAACGGCACCTCGGCCTTGACGTTCAATGTGGTAAGCGCCACTTCGGCCATGGCCACCGTTCCAGTGGGCGCTTCCACGGGTGCCATTTCCATCACGACGCCGGGCGGCACGGTTTTCAGCGCCAGTGTCTTTACCGTAACGGTGCCCGCGCCCACACTCACCAGCCTGTCGCCCACCAGCGGAGCAGTGGGCACCGTGGTGACGCTCACCGGGTCTGGCTTCACCGGGGCCACCGGCGTGAGCGTCAACGGTGCGCCGGCCCTCACCTTCAACGTGGTGAACGCCAGCACGGCTACGGCCACCGTGCCAGCGGGAGCCACCACCGGCAACGTGACCCTGACCACGCCCAGCGGCATCAGCAACGGGGTTTTATTCACCGTCACGCCCGCTGCCTTCCCCGATTTGGTTGTCAGCACACTGGGCCAAAGCGTGGCCGGCGGCACCTACAACAGCATCACCGTGACCGGTACCGGCGCGGGTTCGCTGCAAGGGCCGGTCACGGTCAACACCGCCGTCACCGTGCAGGCCGGCGGCGTGCTGAGCACGAACTGCCAGCCCCTGACCGGCGCGGCTAGCTTCACGCTGGCTGCCGGCGGCACGCTCGTCGTCTGCGACCCGGCCGGCATCAACGCCAGCGGGGCCACCGGCGCGGTGCAAACCACCGGCCTGCGCAGCTTCAGCACCGACGCCAGCTACACCTACGCTGGCAGCGTGGCCCAACTCACCGGCTCCGGCCTGCCCGCCCAGGCCCGCAATCTGACTGTGAACAATCCGGCGGGCCTTGCCCTCACGCAGCCGCTGGCCGTGCGCCAGCTGCTGCGCCTGGCCCCCGCCAGCGGCAACTTCGCCCTCGGCGGCCAGGCCCTCACCCTGCTTTCCGATGCCAGCGGCACGGCCCTGATTGCCAACGAAGGCGCGGGCATCGTGAGTGGCAGCACCGGCACCATGCAGCGCTACCTCGATGCCACCGGCAACCTGGGCAGCGGCGGCTATCGCCACTACAGCGCCCCGGTGAGCGGCTCCACCGTGGCCGACCTGCAAACCACGGCCACCGGCGGGGCCTTCATCCCCCTGGTGAACCCGGCGTACAACACCTCGGCCACGCCGCTGGCCCTGCCGCCGTCGCAGTTTCCGACAGTATTCGGCTACGACGAAACCCGCCTGGCTACCTCGCCCGCCACCGGCCTAAGCGCCTTCGACAAAGGCTGGACCTCGCCCGCCGCGCTCAGCACGCCGCTGGCGCTGGGCCGGGGTTATACCGTGCAAGTTGGCAACGGTGAGAAAGTCGATTTCACCGGCACCTTCTTCACCGGCCCGCTCTCGATTGGTGCCAGCCGGGGCACCGACCCCAACGCGGGCTGGCTGCTGATGGGCAACCCCTATCCCGCGCCCCTCGACTGGGGCACGGTGGGGGCGGCCAATACCGGCGGCTCGGGCCTGGTGAACATCGACGCGGCGGCGTACGTGTTCCAAAGCACCGACGCCTACACGGGCACCTACCGCTCGTTCGTCAACGGCATCGGGGCGGGCACCGGCCTGCTGGCGGCCGGCCAGGGCTTCTTTGTGCGGGCCAGCACCCCCGGCACGCCCGGCAGCGTGCAACTCACCAACGCCAACCGCGTGACGACCTTCACGCCGGGCCCGCCCGTGTTCCAGCGCGGCACCGCCGACCCGCGCCCCCGCCTGCGCCTGAGCCTGGGCCTCGGCACCCAGCCCGCCACCCCGGCCACGGCCCGCGACGAGGCCTTTGTGTACTTCCAGGCCGGGGCCACGGCGGGCATCGACGGCACCTTCGACGCCCACAAGCTGGCCAACCCCAGCGGCTACTCGCTGGCCACTGCCACGGGGGCCACCCCCGGCGTGGCCCCCGTGGGCTTGAGCATCGACGGGCAGCCCCTGCTCGCTGCCGGAGCCAGTCCTCGCGTGGTGCCCTTGCTGCTGGCCGTACCGGCCGGCACCTACACCCTGACGGCCACGGAGCTGGCCCACTTTGCCGACCCGGCCAGCCTCACTACCGTGTTCCTGCGCGATGCCTTGGCCCCCGCCGGCACTACCGGCCTCGTCGACCTGGCCAGCACGCCCAGCTACACCTTCGCGGTGGCGGCGGGCGCGGCGGGCAGCGGCCGCTTCGCGCTGCTCTTCAACGCCGCCGCCCCGCTGGCCACCCCGCCGGCCAACCCGCTGGCCCAGGCCCTGGCCACGGTGTCCCCCAACCCGGTTGCCGCGGGCACATCCACCGCGTCGCTGGCCGTGACGGGCCTGCCCGCCACCGTCGCCGTGCTGCACGCCACCCTCTTTAATACAATAGGGCAGCTCATGCTCCACTCAGAGCTGCCGGCGGCCCGAGGTGCCTCAGCTGCGGCCCTGCCCACGTCTGGCCTGGCCAGCGGTGTGTACGTGCTGCATTTGGAAGCCCTGGACAGCCGGGGCCAGGTGGTCGGCACCATATCGGCGCAACGCTTGTGTATTCAGTAGCAAAGGCGGGGCGGGCGGCGAACTGCCGCCCGCCTTTTGCCTGACGGCAACACCACCGGGCTACCCCAACCGGGCGGGCAGCAGCACGCTCCCGCCCGGAACGGCCCCTAAATCAACTTAATGCCAATCCTTTCTTTTTCGCCTTTTCACGCTTCTCATATGAAACATTTTCATGTTGTATTCAGCTGGGTTCCTCTGTTATTGACCGGCCTGCTTTTTACGGCCAGCTTTGCAGTACGTGCTCAGCCCGGCAGCGGTGGCCCGCAGCCAAGCGGACCCGTTTCCACGCCCATAGACGGGGGTGCCTCGCTGCTGCTGGCCGGGGCCGTGGCCTACGGCGTGCGCCGCCTACGCCGCAACCGACTCCAGTAGCCGCCGGCCGGTTGGCTACCGGCCCCAATGACACTGCTTTTACTTGGCAATTTGTACTCCCCGGCCCGCGCGGCTGATTTTCCCCGCTTACTTTATGGCGACTTGTTTCACCTCTATGCGGAACCTGCCGGTAGCGGGGGGCCTGCTGGCCAGGGCCGCCGCCCAGAACGTGGGCCTGGGCTACTCCCCCCCCCCTCTGCCTTGGCCTTGCCCGGCCCAACGGCCCCCAACAAGGGCCTGCTCGTGCCCGGCTTCACGCTGGCCCAGCGCCTCTAATTCTCTTTTTCTTTTCCCTTCATCCTTAAAACAGGCCCGGTCGGTTGCCGGCCGGGCCTGTTTTGGGGTTCTTCTTCCAAAAGGGCGGATTTACACGCTAAGCCATCGGGTCGCCGGGATGGCGCAGTGGGCGGCGGTGTAGTGGGTCGAGGTGGGCTGGGTTCGTGAAGGAGTATTTGCCTAGTCGGTTGATGTGCTCGTAGCGGCTGGGCGAGAGGTACTGGAAGTGGGCCTCGTCGACTGGATAGCCTTCGGCCCGCAGCTGCTGGAGGACTTCCTGCATGTAGATGGTGTTCCAGAGCAGCACGCAGTTGGTGAGCAGTGTCAGGCACCGGGCCGCCTCGGTCTGCGCCTCCTGCTGCTTGCGGCGGATAACGCCCTCGCTGCCAAACCAGAGCCAGGCCCGCAGCGCGTGCAGCTCTTCGCCCTTGTTGAGCTGGGCGTGGATGCGCTGGCGCAGGGGCTGGCTTTGCAGGTAGCGCAGGATAAAACGGGTCTTGATGAGCTGGCCGTAGGCCTGCAGCACGTAGGTCAGGTGGTTTTGGCGCGGGTAAGCCTGCAACTTGCTCAGGAAGAGCGAGGCCGTGACCCGACCGGATTTGATGGAACCGGCCAGCCGCAGCAGCTCGTCCCAGTGCCGCCGGATGTAGTCCGGGTTGACCGTGCCCGTGAAGCGCAGGTCGGGGTAGGTCCAGTCCTGGCCCCGAATTTTATAGCGCCGCTGGTCGGCCAAGTC
>JANXUO010000658.1 GCA_025356245.1 Hymenobacter sp. | reverse complement strand
GCGGGGCCGCGGGGGGCCTCGGCTTCGGGCAGGGCAGGGCCATCAAGGCTGGCGGTGTGGTCGGCGGCGGCGGCGGGGCCGTCGGTGGCATCGTCGTTGGTGGTGAGGGGGGCGGCGAGGGGTTCTTCGGCCTGGGCGTCGGTGGTGGGTTGGGGGCTGGTTTCGGAGGTTTCGCCGGCGGCATTGAAGCGGGCGGTGGTTTGCTTGATGAGCCGCTGCTCGGCCCGGATGAGGGCCACGCGCTCGTCGCGGGGCAGGCTGCGGATAAAGAATTCGAAGTTCTTGTCGAGCAGCACGCCATTGAGCTGGCGCTCGAACTCGGCCAGGGTCAGGCTGCCGTTGCCGAAGCGGTTTTTGTAGCGTTCGGCGATGGCATTGTAGTTCTCAAAAAGCTGTTGCAGCGGCTTGTTGTCGCCAAACTGCCCGAATGCCTTGCGGGCCTGAGCGGTGCGCAGGGTCACCGGGTATTTGCCGCGGGCAAACGACTTGTCGTACACCGTTTCGAAGGTGCGAAAGTTCAGCTCGTCCACCGTCGCGTCGAACAGGCGCTTGTTGGCCTGCGCGGGCGTTTCGGCGGCGCGGGCGGTGCAGGTGAGGAGGAGAAAGAAGAGGAAGAGTTGGCGCATGAAGTAGTTGTTTTTTAGCGCAGCGTTACAAGCTGTGGGCTTCAATCATTGCCTCGCGGCAGGCAGTGAGGTACAAATCCACCAGCTCGTCGGTCATGGCAATCGACACGAAAAGGGCCTCGAACTGCGACGGGGCCAGGTAGATGCCGCGTTGCAGCATGGCGTGGAAGTAGCGGCCAAAGGCGGCGGTGTCGGCGTGTTTGGCATCGGCCAGGTTGTGGACGGGCCGGCTGGTGAAGAAGACGCTAAACATCGAGCCGACGCGGTTGACGGTGTAGTGCAGGCCGAGGTCGGCGGCAATTTGGCGGGTGCCGTCGGCGATGCGGCCGGTAATGCGCTCAAGTTCAGTGTACAACTCGGGGTGTTCGGCCAGGTAGCCGAGCTGGGCCAGGCCGGCGGCGGTGGCAATGGGGTTGCCCGAAAGCGTACCGGCCTGGTACACTTTGCCAACGGGCGCCACGCAGTTCATGATGTCGGCCCGGCCACCGTACGCACCCACGGGCAGGCCGCCGCCGATGATTTTGCCCAGTGTCACGAGGTCGGCCGTGATGCCGTAGAGTTCTTGGGCCCCGCCCGGCGCGAGGCGAAAGCCGGTCATCACCTCATCAAAAATGAGGACGATGCCGTGCGCGGTGCAGAGTTCGCGCAGGCGGGCCAGGAAGCCATCGGCTGGCACCACCAAGCCCATGTTGCCCACCACAGGCTCTAAAATAAGGGCCGCAATCTGGCCGGGGTTAGCGGCAATGATGGCCTCCACGGCCAGCAAGTCGTTGTAGGGGGCGGTGAGGGTGTCCTGGGCCACGCCGCGCGTCACGCCCGCCGAATCGGGTTCGCCCAGGGTGAGGGCACCCGAGCCGGCGGCAATCAGAAAGGCGTCGCCGTGGCCGTGGTAGCAGCCTTCAAACTTGAGGATTTTGGCCCGCCCGGTGTAGCCCCGCGCCACCCGCACGGCCGACATACACGCCTCGGTGCCCGAGTTCACGAGGCGCACTTTCTCGATGCCGGGCACCATTTTGATGATTTGGGCGGCAATGTCAATCTCGCGGCGGGTGGGTGCCCCGAAGCTTAGGGAGCGGGGCAGCGCTTCGCGTACGGCATCGAGCACCACGGCCGGGGCATGGCCCAAAATCATTGGTCCCCAGGAGTTAATAAAGTCAAGGTAACGGTTGCCGTCCACGTCGGTGAGCCAGGCGCCCTCGGCGCTGTGCATGAACACGGGCGAGCCGCCCACGGAGCGGAACGCCCGCACCGGCGAGTTCACGCCGCCGGGAATAATGGTTTGAGCCTGGGCGAATAGGGTTTCGGAAGTGGAAATCATCGTTTAATTGTTAGATTGTTAAATTGTTAAATTATTGCTCTTGGGTGCCCTGGCGTACTGTGCCCGCTGCGTTTGTGCCGCTGCGGCTGCTGCGGGACAGACGCACTTGCCAGCAACAATTAAGCAATCCAACAATGCAACAATTCATCGCACTACTTGCACTTGTAGGTTATCGAGCTTGGTGATGGGTGAAATTTGGTTGTCGCGGAAGCCAATGGGGTAGCTAATGCCCTGAAACAGAAAGCCCGGCAGCGGCCCGGCGGTGGCCAGGCTGCTCTGAAACGAGGGGCCGTACTGGTGCAGGGCACTGCCAAATTGCAGGAGCAGCTCGAAGCCCTGGCAGGCGAAGAGGCTGGGCGGCAGGTGCTGGCGGTTGAGGTAGAGCTGGCGGAAGCGGCGAAAGGCGGGGCCGAATTCGTCGTAGAATTTGGGTTGCAGCAGGTACACCGCGCCGCCGTCGAGCTGGCTGGGGTCGAGGCGGGGGTTGTCGAGCCAGGAAGCAGGGGCCAGCAGGGCGGGACGGGGGCTGGCCGTGCGCAGGGCGGCAAAGGCGGCGGGGCCGCTGCGGCGCGCATCAGAAGCCACCACCAAATGGCCCGCTGCCGCCGTGCCGAGGCCCGCGAAGGCCGCGCTCAGACTGGCATCCACGTCGGGGTTGAAGCGCCGGGGGGGCAGCACTTTGCCGCCCAGCGCCTCGAAGGTGGCTTGGTAGGCGTTGGCGAAATCGGCGTCGTCCTTGCTATCTTCAAAAGCCAGCCAGGCGGGGCGGCCGAGGCCAAAAGCACTGGCGGCAAACTGGGCCGCCTGCCGGCCCTGGGTGGCGGCGCTGGGCAGAAACAAATACTGCCAGGGGTTGTCGAGCACCAGGTCGCCGTCCTGCGACACGGGGTTGACGCACACTATCTGGTGTTCGAGGGCGAACCGACTGAGGCGGCGGGCGTTGGTTTTGTACACCGGGCCAACGAGCAGGTCCATGCCCGCCATTTCGGGCAGGGCCAGCAGGCGCTGAAAGGCGGCCGTGTCGGCGGCGGCCCCGGTGTCGTAGCAATACAGCTGCAGCGGGTGCCCGGCGCGTTGCAGCGAGTCCTGGGCCAGCCGCAAGCCCGCGTAGAGGTCGGTCACGAACTGGGTTTTGCGCTCTTTTTGCCAGCTGGGGTCGTCCAGCTCCAGGGGCAGCAGCAGGGCCACGTTGTAGCTGGCTTTACGGGCGCGGGGGGCCAGGGCGGCGGGGGGCGGGTTGTAGCGGGCGGG
>JANXUO010000652.1 GCA_025356245.1 Hymenobacter sp. | reverse complement strand
CACCAGAAAAATGATGGTCGATTCGTTGCCGCGCCCCACTTCGTCTTTCGACAGGCCGCCCCAGTCGATGTCGTAGCCGTGGGGCAGCTCCTGGGCTACTTCCTGCACCGCCTTAATGGCCTCGCCGCTGCTAAAGCCCGTGGCTGCCCCGCCCCGGATGGAGGCCGTGGTGTACATATTGTAGCGGTTGATTTCGTTGGCCCCCTGGGTCTTCACGATTTTCATGAAGGCCGAAAACGGCACCATCTCGCCCTTGTCGTTTTTGGCCCACATGTTCAGCACGTCCTCCGGCAGCTTGCGGTACTCGGGCGAGGCTTGCACAAACACCTTGAAAAAACGCTGGTACTTGATGAAGCCCAACTCGTACGTCGAGCCCACCAGCACCGAAAGCGTGTTCATGGCGTTGCCGATGCTCACGCCTTTCTGCATGGCCAGCTCGTTGTCAATCTTGAGCTCGTACTGCGGGTAGTTGGCCGAGAAGAAGGTGAAAAGGCCCGTTAGCTCCGGCCGCTTTTTGAGCTTGGCCATGAATTCGGCGTTCACTTTTTCCAGCGCTTTGTAGTCGCCGGTGTTGGTTTTGTCGAGCAGCTGTAGTTGGAAGCCGCCGGCCGCGCCGTAGCCCGGCACGGCCGGCGGCTCGAAGAATTCGATGGTTGCGCCCGGAATTAGCCGGGCCTTTTTCTCCAGGTTTTCGATAATTTCAGCAATCGACTCCTTGCGTTCCGACCACGGTTTCAGGTCGAGCAGGCAGGTACCGGCGTTCGAGCCCCGGCCTTCGGTCAGCACTTCGTAGCCGGCCAGGGTCGAGATGTTGGCGATGCCGGGCACGTCCTTAGCCAAGTCGCGCAGGCGCTTCGATACGGCGTTGGTTTGCTCCAGGGTGGTACCGGGCGGCGTCTGCACGATGGCGTAAATGAGGCCCTGGTCTTCGCTCGGAATAAAGCCCGCCGGCAGCCCCGCCGTAATGGCCCAAATGCCCAACCCAAAGGCCAGCAGCATGGCAAAGGTGACGAGACGGTTGGCCACAATCCGGGCCAGCAGCCCCACGTAGGCGTTGGTCAGCTTGTCGAAACCCCGGTTGAAAGCGTCGAAAAAGCGCTGCAAGAGGTTTTGCTTCTTGGGCTGCCCGTGGTGGTTTTTCAAAATCATAGCGCACAGCACCGGCGTCAGCGTCAGGGCCACGAGGCCCGAAATGACAATGGCCGTGGCCATCGTAATCGAAAACTGCCGGTAAAAAATGCCCACCGGGCCGCTCATGAACGACACCGGGATGAACACCGCCGTCATCATCACGGTGATGGCGATGATGGCGCCGCTGATTTCGCCCACTACCTTTTTCACGGCGTTGAAGGGCGAGAGGTGCTCTTGCTCCATCTTGGCGTGCACGGCCTCAATCACCACGATGGCGTTATCGACCACAATGCCAATCGAAAGCACCAGCGCAAACAGCGTAATCATGTTGATGGTGAGGCCAAACGCCTGCATCGCCATGAACGAGCCCACCAGCGACACCGGCACGGCCAGCGCCGGAATCAGCGTCGAGCGCCAGTCGCCCAGAAACAAAAACACCACCAGCGCCACCAGGATAAACGCGTCGCGCAGGGTGTGAATAACGTTCTCAATCGAGGCGTTGAGGAAGTTCGACACATCGTAGGTGATTTTGTAGTCCATGCCGGGCGGAAAGCTGTTCTTTTTCAGCTCGTCCAGCTTGGCCTTCACTTCCTTGATAACGTCGGAGGCGTTCGAGCCGTAGGTCTGTTTCAGCACGATGGCCGCCGACGGGTAATCGTTGAGGTTGGAGTAGATGTCGTAGTATTCCGAGCCCAGCTCCACGTTGGCCACGTCGCGCAGGTGCAGGCTTTCGCCGTTGGCGTTGGCCTTCAAAATCACGTTCTTGTACTGCTCGGCGTCGTTGAAACGGCCCTTATAACTGAGTACGTACTCCAGCGACTGGGCACTTTTGCCGTCGGCGCGGCCGATGCGGCCCGGCGAGCCAATCACGCTCTGCTCTTCCAGGGCCTTCATCACGTCGTCCACCGAGATGTTGTAGGCACGCATTCGGTCGGGCTTGAGCCACACGCGCATGGCGTACTGCCGGCTGCCCAGGATGCTGGCCCGGCCAATGCCGTTGAGGCGTTGCAGCTCGGGTATCATGTTCACGCCGGCGAAGTTGAAGAGGTACTTCATGTCGGTGTTCTTGTCTTTCGAGTACAAGTTCACGTACATCAGCATGCTGGGCACTACGCGGTTCACGATGATGCCCTCGCGCTGCACCAGTATCGGCAGGCGGTTGAGCACCTGGGCAATGCGGGTGTTCACGTTCACCACCGCCTGGTCGGGGTTGGTGCCGAGGTTAAACACAATCTGAATGTTGGCCTCGCCGGCGCTCACCGCGTCGGAGGTCATGTACTTCATGCCCGGCACGCCGTTCACGGCCTGCTCCAGCGGAATCAGCACCGACTCGGTGAGCACCTTGGCGCTGGCCCCCGGATACGAGGCGCTCACCATCACGAGCGGCGGCGAAATCTCGGGAAACTGCGACGTGGGCAGCTGCATAATGGAGAGCCCCCCAATCAGCAGAATGGAAATGGAAATAACGATGGCAAAAACCGGCCGCCGAATGAATTTACTGAACATAGCTAATAGGTTATTAGGGCCAAAGGGCGGTCATGCTGAGCCTGCGAAGCATCTCTAATGCGGCACTAACTCTTTGGATTGAGTTGCTTGCGCGGTAGAGATGCTTCACTCCGCTGCGCTGCGTTCAGCATGACGTTCTAGTCTTAGAAACAGGGGCAAGCGCTACTCCGCGTACACCTTTAAGTGCGAAATCACCGTCTGCGGGTCCTGGTAATCGTAGCGGATTTTGTCGCCGTCTTTCACCTTGCGCAGGCCTTCAAGCAAAATCCGGTCGGTGGCCGCGATGCCGGTTTTGATGACGTAGAGGTCGGACATTTCGGAGGCGATGCCGATTTCGCGCTGGTGCACCACGTTGCTTTTATCGACCACGAAGACGTATTTTTTCTCCAGGATTTCGAACGTGGCTTTCTGCGGGATGATGAGGGCGCGGCGCAGGGGCACGGTCATGAGCACGCTGCCGGTTTCGCCGTTGCGCAGCAGCCCGTCGGGGTTGGGAAAGGTGGCCCGGAAGGCGATGTTGCCGGTTTCGTTGTTGAAGTCGGCCTCGATGGTTTGCACCACCCCGGTTTGGTCGAACACCTCGTTGTTGGCCATGCGCAGCTTCACCTTCTTGGCCGCGTCGTTCACCTTGGCGTGCTCTTTATAGGTGAGGTATTCGGCCTCGGGCACGTTGTAGTACACCCACATCTTGCTGTTGTCGGAGAGCGTGGTGAGCAGGTCGCCCTCGTCGAGGAGGCTGCCCAGCCGCACCTGGAAGTGGTCCATGATGCCGCTGAAGGGGGCCCTGATGGCTGTGAACTGCAAGTGGGCCTGGGCCACGGCCACCTCGGCGTTGGCCTTGCCCACCTTGGCCCCGGCCAGCGCCAGCTCGCTCTTGGAAACCACGTTTTTGTCGGCCAGCTGCTTGGTGTTCTGGTACTCGATGTTGGCGAAGTTGGCCTCGGCCTGCGTCTTTTTCAGCTCGGCCTGGTACATCAGCGGCATAATCTGAAACATGAGCTTGCCGCTGGGCACAAGCTGCCCTTCATCGACAAAGATTTTTTGCAAATAGCCCTTCTCCAGCGCCCGGATTTCGATGTGCTGAATGGCGTGCACCTGCCCCACGTATTCTTTGGTAATGGTGGTGTCTTTCAGCAGCGGGCTGGTGGCGAGCAGTTTTATCTGCTCTTCTTTTTCTTTTTCGGCCCGCGAGCAGCCGGTGCCGCCGTACAAAATGCCAAAGCCCAGCAATAGCAAGAATATTCTCTTCATAAAAACCCTTAAATGCAGTGGTGGGCGTTGCAAAACGCCCGGAGTGGAAAGGTGCCTGCGGCAGGACGCTGGGACAGGCAAAGGCTTGCCTGCGGCAAACCAAAGGCGCTACAAAGTACCCAGCGCGCGGATAAAACAGGGGTAGCGGTAGAAGCAGTAGCCGGATAGTGGGGATGAATTACACTACAAAGCACACTTCAGGGAGGTGAAAGCGACATGAAGCGCGGCGGAACGAGTTCTTTCGGCCACGACCGACGCGCTATTATCCGATGCGAGGCGTTGCAGCAGTGGGCGGCTACAAGTCGCCGGCGACGCGCACGGCCGGGTCGAAGCTGGGGGCCGGGAAGCAGGCGGCCGTGCCGGGGAAAGCATTCACCAGCATTTCTTTCACCTGCGGCACATCGTGGAAGGCGTCGAACCAGATGGTAAAGAAGCCTTTTTCTCGCACGATGTCGCGCAGATAACCAAGAAACTGCGTTGCGAAGCTACCAGGTAGCCTATCCCAGTCAGCACGGTAGCGGGTGGCGTAAACGTCGGCCTCGAAACGGTATAGCCAACGCAGGTCGGATGCCCGGCGGCGCTGTTGAGCGTTCTGCTCGACGCGGGCCAGCCCGCAAAGGGCAATGGTGGCGCGGGCTTTGGTTTGTTGGGCTACTGCCAGGCCAGCGCGGGGCACTACCTCGCCCGCAGTGTTGCCGGGCATTTTCCGGTGCAATCGAAACGCATGGGTGAACCCCAGGTACGTGTTGTGATAATCGGGCAGCAGGTGGGTGGCCGGCGAACACATACCGTCGTTTTTGACGGCGTTGCAAGCGCCACAAGCCAGCAGCATATTGTTCCAGGTGAGGCGCAGCGCGGGCACGGGTGTTTTGGGCACTACGTGTTCTACCTGCGGGCTGTCGTTGAGGCGAATGTTGCAATAGCAGCAATACGGGCCTAGCCGGTCAATCAGGTCGGCCCGCCAGTCTTTGTAATCCCGCACGGCTTTGGGTTGGCCGTTGGGAAGCAGGGGCACGGGGCCACGTTCTACCGGACGCATGGGTTCAGGATTGGTTTTTTGCTTCTTTCAGCAGCCGCTCCATCCGCAGAACGGCACGTAAACCGGGGTCGGTCACCGCATTTTCCAACCGATTCAGCTCGGCCCCCGTGGCTTGGTCGGCCAGGTGGAGCTGCTGCAAGTAGTGCCGCGCTGCTTGCTCCTCTTGCTGGCTTTCCAGGCTCAAGGGGCTTTCCACGTTCATCACCTCCGTGGCTACGTCTTCCAGGCGCAGGTCTTTGGGCTGGATGTCGCTGGGATGGTCGAGGTTGATAAGCTCCGTGCTATCCAACGACTGTACGATGAACGGCGAGTGCGTCGTCACCACAAATTGCAGGTTGGGGAAGGCCGCTTTCAAGTCGCGTACCACGTGGCGCTGCCAGTTGGGGTGCAGGTGCATGTCCAGCTCGTCAATCAGCACCAGGCCCTTGCTTTGGCGCACGGCCTCCTTGCCAAGGTGGCCATTGAGGGTGACGCAGCGGTAGGCTATTTCGGCCACCATGCCTGCCATTGTGCGCAGGCCATCGCTGAGGTAGTAGAGGGGCACTCGCTCGGTGGAGCCGTCGGGGCGGTGGTAGAGGCCGGAGAGGTCGTCGGCTTCTAAGTCCCAGCGCAGGTCTGTCCAGTCAGGCACGCAAACGGTCAGGGCCTGAAAAACGGATTCCAGCAAAACAGCCGCAATCGGAGGAGTTCCTGGCCTTGTCAGGCGTAGCAAGCCTGCGCCCCAGCCCCTTGCTTCCAGCAATTGCAAATACGCTTTCTTAACCCAACCCATTGTCACCGCCCGGCTGGATGCTCCTTTGCGCTTATGGTCGGGGGTCAATGCCTGCGCGTAGCCGTCCTGGATTTTAAAGCCTTTGGTTTTCAGGGGAACCGCTTTTTTGGCTCCCACCCACAGCCGGGCTGTGCTGAAATAAACCAGCACCGGCAGGTCGATTTCTTGCTGCTGCACATTGGTGAGGTCGTCGCAACGCTGGGCCAAGTCAATAAGCGGCTTGGCCTCTTTCCAACCCGTGCGGCCCACGCCACCTTTGAAGTCGTTGCGTTGCCGCGTCCACTCAATGGATTGGCCCTCTACCACACCGGCAGCCTTCACAACAACTGGGAACTTAGGAGAAAACCGGGTTTCTAACTCTACCCGCCGCACGTCCTCCGGTTCAATATGCAGCCGCTCCGTTTCCCGGAACCCCAGCAGCCACGCCCCGGCCGCCACCCGCAGCCCGTGCAGCAGCGCCGATTTGCCCCGCCCGTTCTCGCCAATGAGCACCGTGAAACGCGCGGGGAAATTGAACTGCGCGTCGGCGAAGAAACGGAAATTGTGCAGCTCCAGTCGTTCAATTCGCATGGCAACGGGGATAAGGAAAAGCAGGACCCTCGCCCAAATGTAGGGCCGAAACCGAAACTGCCCCGGCCGCCGCGAGGGCAACCGGGGCAGCAGCAAACGTAGGCAGGGCCAGCTTACGCCGGGGTAGCCGGCGCAGCGGTGGCCGCCTGGCTGCCGCTGCGCCCGCCCACGCGCCGGGCCTTTTTATAGCCGGTGTAGAGTTCCGCGTTCAAAAACCGGAACACTTCCATCGGCTTGTCCAGCTCGTACACTTGCTGCATGAGGGCGGTGAGCAGGTCGTCCACCGTTTGGTTGGCCGTGCTGCGCTGGTCAATCAGGCCGCCGGTGGTGCGC
>JANXUO010000639.1 GCA_025356245.1 Hymenobacter sp. | reverse complement strand
ACTTCACATCGACCACCGACGACAGCCGCCCGCCAAACTGCGCCGGAAACGCCGACTTGTATAAATCAACCCCGCTCACGGCATCCGAGTTGAACACCGAAAAGAGGCCGAACAAATGGTTGGGATTGTATACCAGCGCGTTGTCGAGCAGCACTAGGTTTTGGTCGGCCGAGCCGCCGCGCACGAACAAGCCGCTGGTGCCTTCGCCGCCGCTTTGCACGCCGGGCTTGAGCTGCAAGGTTTTCAGAATATCGACCTCGCCAAAAAGGGCTGGCAGGAGTTTGGCCTCGCGGATGGAAATGCGCTCGACCCCCATTTGGGTGGTTTTGAGCTTTTGCTCAAGGCTTTGGCTGCCTTGCACCAGCACCTCGCTCAGCTCGTTGGTGTTTTCCTGGAGCGTGAAAAACAGGCGTTGGCTGCGCGTGAGGTTGAGGTCGCGGGTTTGGGGCTGGTAGCCGATGGAGGCGATTTCGAAGCGGTAGCGCCCGGCGGGCAGCAACAGCGTGAAGTGGCCCAGCGAATCGGCCGCGGTGCCGGTACTGAGGGCCGGCACTGCAATGCTGGCCCCCGGCAACCCCTCGCCGGTGCTGGTGCGCACGGTGCCGGTGAGCGTAACACGCCCCCCGGTTTGAGCCTGAATAGTGCTGCTAATCAGCGATAAAAACAATAGCAAGACCCAGGGTCGCGCAGTGCGGCCCGGCAGTAGATTCGAAAACATAAGCAGCTAATGGCGAACAACAAAATTACGGCAGCCAAACCGCCCAACGTCCGCCGGGCCGGAGTAGTGCTGCGCCGCTGCCAGCTACTGCAAAAAAGGCTGGAGCGCTTGGCCTAGCTGCGCGGCGGGCACCACGCCTGCCTGCCGCCAAACCGCCTGCCCCTGCCGAAACAAAACCAGCGTCGGAATGCTCTGAACGCGGTATTGCTGGGCCACGGCGGGGTTTTTATCGACGTCGATTTTGATGATGCGTAGCTTGCCCTGGTGTTGGGCGGCAACTTGTTCGAGGATGGGCGCCATGGTTTTGCAGGGAGCGCACCAAGTAGCAAAAAAATCGACCAGTACCGGCATCCCGGGGCTGGCAATGAGTTCGGAGAAGGACTTGCGAGGCATGGGTGTAATGATTTGGATGGTTTGGCTATTGTAACGAAAAAAGCCCGGCGCGGGGCCGGGCTTTGGGTCGTAGCTATGCAATTATTGTCAGTAGGCAGCCAATGTACAAACCCTTAACGTTGGTCGAGCACGGTTACGTCGTTGGCAGTTTCGGGGAAGGTGAAGCGGCCTCCTACGGCCTTTTTACCACCCACGCGGCACTCCCAGGTATAGCGGCCGGGTATGGCCTTGGCGGCCTCGCCCTCGGCAGTTTTGAAGTAGTCGGGTTCCGATGGCTCGGTGGGGAACAAAACATCAATGCCACTCTGGCCTTTGTCTAATTCCTTTACCAGCAGATAATCTTTGCCGGTTTTTTCGTTGTGAACCACGAACGTGGCCGTGTAAGGACCCAACTGACCAAACTTGTCGAGCACGCCGAGCTTGATTTGGGCAGTAGTGCTAACCATCCAGGTTTGGGCACGAGCAGGGGCTGCAGGAGCCAGGGCTAGCACCAGCAGCAATGCTGCCAGGCGCACCCAGGTAGGGAGCTGAATGGGGCGCAACAGGGTGGGTAGGAATGTTTTCATGGCTAGGACTTGTTGAGAATGAATAGCACTTTGAAAGGCCGCACAGACACTGGCTGCCCGCTTCGGTGGGCAAGATAACACTTTGCCGTGAAGACCGAAAGAAAACGGCCCGCGAGGCGCCGTTGACACCCCGGCAAAACAAAGTGCGTACCAGCTTTTTTTCTGCCTTATGTCCCGAAGCTCCCGCTTGCGCCTGGCCACCGCGCCACCCCCAAAATTCTTGGCAGAAACCCGTTGCGGCCTCTGCGAGCGGTTGGTGGCCAGCACCTCACGCCACCACTTGGTGCCCCGGGCCGAAGGCGGGCGCTACGGTGAAACCGTGGACTTGTGCCAGCCCTGCCACAGCAGTGTGCACCGTTTTTTGAGCAACCGCGAATTGGCCTGCCGCTACGCCACAGTAGCGGCGTTGCGGCAGGCCGAAGAGCTACAAGGTTTTTTGAGTTGGGTGCGGCGGCAGCGGGTCGAGCGGATTCGAAATCGGCGAGAATTTGGTTTCTGGGAGGCGTGACGAGTAGAATTTGAACTCCTCGCCCTTTGTGCCGAAGGGCAAAGTAGTTTGGTTAGCGCTGCAAGGTTGAATTTTGCGAAATGAAGCGTTTTTTTGTGCCCTTTCGTGCGTTGCGCCAGCAACCTACCTTGGTAGTGGACAGCGTAGGACTGGGCGCGGCCCTGACGCTGGCGCACTGGCGCGGGGCCGCTACACCCCCAGCCTGGCGCGACGACACCAGCGCGGGCTCGGTGCTGCGCTACCTGCGCAGCCCGGCCGCCGCCGCCGGTCCGCTGGCCGTAACCGCCAATCATTTCGACATTGACGGCTTTTTGGGCGTGTGGGCGCTGGTGCACCCAGCGCTGGCCCTGGCCCACGAGCCGCTGCTACGCCTGACGGCGACCCTCGGCGACTTCCGTGAGCTGGATTGGGATAATCCGTTGGCCCCCGATGCTCTGCGCTTGGCGTGTTGGCTAAATACGGAGGAAAAAGCCCGGTTCTATGAGCCCTTTGGCGCCACGGCCCGGCAGCGGCGCGAGGACGAAGCCTCGGCGGAGAAATTTGAGTGGTTTCTGCCACGCTTTGCGCAGGTACTGACCAACTCGGCTGCCGTTGCCGTCGGGCGGGTCGAGTACGAGCGGGTGCGGGCGGCCACGGCCGTCATGCAAAGCCCTGCCACGCAGTTGCGTCGCTACCCCGAAATTGGCCTGGTGGTGGTGCAAACCCCCACGCCGCTGCCTTACTATGCCCTTTTCGGCCCCACGGCCGGGTGCGATATCGTGCTGAGTATCTACGATAATCAGCGCTACGAGTTGGAGTGTAAGTACACCACCTGGGTCGATTTGGAGAGCCGCCCTGCGCTGCCGCGCCTGCCGCTGGCGCCCCTGGCAGCCTGCCTCAATCAACTCGAAAATCAACTCAAGAACCGCCCTGCCAACCATCCAGGCTGGGCTGCTGACTCCCTCACCGACACTGGCCCGTTGTTGCGCCTGACGAGCCGCAAGCTCAGCAAAGCCCAGCGCTACGCTGACCCCGACGGACGCGAAATTCACGCCTCAACCATTGCCCCAGTAGCGTTGGAAGCCGCCGTGGTGGCGTTCTTACGGGCGGGCTACACCGGCATTCAACCCAAAAAATACTGGAGTTGGGACGAAATCAGAGCGGCCAGCAGCGGAGGACAACCATAAGCCCGAACGCCGCGCTCAAGCAAAGCGACGACACCACGTTGAGGCGCATGGTACGCTCGAAATCGGCAGCGGCGGGGTTGTCCCAAACCTGCGCGGCCCAGCGGGCAAACACGGCCAGCACGGGCACGGTGGCCACCGCAAAAATCAACAAGTAGCGCAGCTCGTGTCGCCAGAAATAGGCCAGGGCCAGGGCGCCAGTGCCCAGCACCAAGCCCCCGGCCGCAAACAAAAAGGTGCCCCTGATGCCCAGACTCAAGCTCATGGTGTGGTCGCCACGTCGGCTATCTTCTTCGTGTTGATACACTTGGGTGAGCGGATAGGAGCCGCACAAAAATAAGGTGCTGACCAGAGCCAGCAGTAGGTTGCTGCTGTCGAAGATGAGAAAGCGGCTGGCCCCGACGCCTACCTGCGTCATCACGAAGGTGAAGGCCCCCTGAAAGACCACCACGACCAACGTACTCAGGAGCGGGTACTTTTTGAGGCGAATGCCCTCGTGGCTGTACGCCTTGGAAACCAACAGGTAAACCAGCAGCAGGCCGAAGAACAACGGGTTTAGCAGCCACGCGCCCGCCAGCGCCAGCGCATCAAAAAGCCACACCAGGCGCAGCAGCTCGAGCGTGACTTTGGGCGGCGATTTGAGCCCGCCAATGCTGCCCTCGTCGCGGTCGTAGTACGAGTTGTAGCCGTTGGAAGCCGGGTAGGCCAGCAGGTGCAGCACCACAAACACGCCCACGGCCCGCCCGCCCGCCCACGCCCCGCAGGGCAACGCGCTGAGGCCGAACCAGTAAATGGGCATCAGGAAAATAGAGAAGGGAATGCGGAGGAGCGCAAAAGCGCTTTTCCAGGGGGCAGGGTTCATGGGGCGGCGCGTTGGCGGTTGGTGGCGGGCGCAGAGCGCGGCAGCTTAGTTTACGGGCTTTGCCTGGAGCAGGCAGTGGAATGCAAACAAAAATAGGGGTTCGGGGCCGAGGCAAGACGATTTAGCAGCGTCAAAACTAAGCCTTGTTAAATAAGTATCCGCTGAATATTAATAACTAACGCTTATTTGCTTTGAGGCTGGGATACCCAACCAGGTACGTAACCTGCGGCCCCCACCAGTGCCGCTTTTTGCCCGCCTGCCACGTGAACCGGCCGTTGGGGTCGGCTTGGGCGGCGAGTTGCAGCAGTTGGGCCGGCGAGTACATGCGCAGCAGCGACACCGTGCCGTCCCAAAGGGTGCAAAGGGGAATTAGTGGCAGCAAGTACGTGAAAACGAGTCTGCTGAACCTAAATGGCCGAAAGAACGGCGTGAGCAGTAGTTGGGCCAGGGGCAACACCGTCCAGGCGGCCAGAAACTCCCACCAGTGACGGCCCGCGCCCTCAAAAACGCCGATGCCAGCGTTGGCCCGCACGGCGTCGGCCAGTAGGGCGGTGGCTGGGGCCGGGGCAAAGTGGTGGAAAGCCGAAAAGATTGTACGAAAGCCCGCAAGGCCGGCCGGTACCTGCAAGGCATCAACGGGTTGGGCGGTGCCCGAAATGGCCCCTTGGGTGCGGCGGGCCAGGTCGGCCCAGGCAGCGGGCTGGGGGTAGAGGTCGGTGAGGAGGATGCGCAGGGTGGGGGAGTGGGCCGTTTGCAGGGCCCGCCATAGGCCCTCGGTGCCGCCGCCCGCGCCCGCGCCCAGCTCCAGCAGCTGGGTTTGGCGGGTGTGGCGCAGGGCCTCGGCCAGCAGCGGTACAATGGGCCGGTAGGTGCCCAGGGCCGAAATCATGAACCGCAGGTAATCCATCATGCCCGCCCGTAGCACCGCCGGAAACCAGGGCAGGTCTTCAAACTCAAAGAGGCGTATTTTCTTCACGGGGTATTGTACGTAAATCGGCGGCTAGCTGCCACGAGGCCCAGGCGGTGCTCAGCAGCCACGGCAGGCTCACGACTTGGCACCAGCCCGCTACGGAGGTCAACTCTTCTGGCAAAAGGGCGGGAAAGAGAATGCTTACGCAATAATACCAAACCACCAGCAGCACGTTGACCTCAAAGCCAAACAGGGCACCGCCCACCAATTGTGTACGACTGCGGGCGTGAAGGCTCAACCACAGCAGCCAAGGCTGGCGCAGCAAACCGCCGATTGCCGCCGGAATGCCTCCAAATACAAACAGGACGAACCCCCAAAACAGCGTCCACTCGACAACACTCCCACCGCCGTAAATTCTTGATGGCAGGCTCTTTGCACCGCTACCAAGGGATTCGTGAATGTAGGCCAAAACCACTGCCACCATCCCCAGCAGCAGTCCCTGCCACCAATGGCGACTGTAATGCCGCCAACAGGCAGCCTGGACGGTGCAGGTTGGCAAACCCTTGGAAAGGGCAGCCTCGCCCAGAAAATTATTTTCAGCATCCATACCGCAAACATACAGCTTGCCGTTGTAACTTTGCATCACAAAGCACTTCGAGAAAACTTATGAGGCCCGACTTCACTGCCACCGACCCGCTGGCCCAACTCACCGAAATTCGCGCCATCATGGAGCGCAGCTCGCGCTTTCTGTCGCTTTCGGGCCTGAGCGGGGTAGGGGCGGGCGTGGTGGCGCTGGCGGGCGCGGCGGTAGCGCACTACTATCTGCAAAGTCATTTTGCCGACGGGTACGCGTACCTGTTGGGCGGCTCGCGGGCCGAGCGGCTGGCGGCGCTGCCGTTTTTGGTGCTGCTGGCGGGCACCATGGCGGGCGCGGCGGTGCTGGTGGCGTGGTTTTTTACGCGGCGGCGGATGCAGCAGCAAGGCAGCTGCCAGCCGCTGTGGAACAGCCTGACCCGGCGGCTGTTGGTGGCCCTGGCGCTGCCGCTGGGGGCGGGCGGCCTGTTTTGCCTGCGGTTGTATTTGGGCGATGATGCTGGCTTGGTGGTGCCCGGCCTGCTGCTGTTCTACGGCCTGGCTTTGCTGAATGCGAGTAAGTACACCTTCACCGAAATTCGGTGGTTGGGGCTCACGCAGATGGTGTTGGGCCTGCTGGCCACCCTGCAACCGGCGTGGGGCGTGCTGTTTTTCGCGTTGGGCTTTGGGCTGGGCCACATCGGCTACGGCCTGCTGATGTACGCCCGCTACGAGCGGCCCGGCGCGGCCGGGGCCACGGGCCAGAGCCAGGCCGCCGCATGAAGCACCTCATCCACACCCTCAACAAAGCCTTCGACCACCGGGTGCGCCTCGGCGTGATGGCCGTGCTGATGGCCAACGACACCGTGAGCTTCAACGACTTAAAAGAGTTGCTCGACCTCACCGACGGCAACCTGGCCAGCCACGTGGCGGCCCTCGAAAAAGCCGACTACGTGCTGGTCAGCAAGCAGTTTATCGGCAAGAAGCCCAACACCACCTACGCCGCCACGGCTGCCGGCAAGGAAGCGTTTCGGGCGCACCTGGCAGCACTAGAAAAACTACTGAGCGGATAAAATCGAACGGATGAATGTTTGCCGTCAGGCGCAATCCTGACAACCAAGAAGCCGGCTGCGGCTTCTTTTTTCAATCTTTTACTTTGCAAAACAAAGCACTTTAATAAAAATGGAAATCAATCAAACCGCAGCCTGGCCCACCGGAGTCGCCACTGTTCGTTCGCGGCCGCTGGTGCTGGGCACGGCCCAAAAACTGCTGCTGCCGCTGGGGGCGCTGCTGTTCAACTATTTGTTCTGGCTGCAAGGCAGTGGGGTAAACGTGCTGGTATTCACGGTATTTGTGCTAGGGGTGCAGTTGGCGGTGTGGCCCGCTCACGCGGCGGCCCGGCGCAGCGGGCGGGTGCTGGTGGCGGCAGCGGGCAGCCTGGGGTGCGCGGTGGCGGTGGCCGTTTTCGGGTCGGGGGCGGCGGCGCTGGGGTGCTGGGCGTCGTTGGCGGTGCTGCTGGGGTTTGCCAACCAGCCGCAGCTGCGGCTGGTGCTGTTTGCGGGCCTGACGGGCCTCGGCAGCGCGGTGCAGGCGGGCGGGCGGGTGGTGCGCGGGCTGCGGCTGCCCAGCGGCACGGGCAGCACCGGGCTGCGGCGCAGCTGGTTTTACGGGCGGCTGGCGGGGGCGCCGTTGGTGTTGTTAGCCTTATTTCATCTGCTGTTTGTGGCGGCCAACCCGCGCTACAACCGCTGGAGCAGCCGGGTGCTGACGGTGCTGGGCGAGTGGCTGGCCCAGCTCTGGCCCGAAGTGTCGTTGGCGCACGTGCTGTTTTTTGGGGCTGGCTTTCTGCTGGTTGCGGGCTTTGTGGTGGCGGTGCCCGTTCATTTTTGGGCCGACAGCGAAGGCCGCTTTGGCGAGTTTGTGCGGCGGCAGCGCAACCGGGTGGCCTCGCTGGCGGTGCGGCAGCCCGACTTTCGCCCGCGCCATTTCCGCGCCCTCGATTTGCGGAAAGAATGGCTGGTGGCCCTGGCCGTGTGCGGGCTGCTAAATGGGCTGCTGCTCGTCGTCAATGCCATTGATGTGCAATGGCTGTGGTTTGGGTTCGAGCCCGCGCCGGGCTTCGACCTGACGCAGTTTGTACACGAGGGCACCTGGGTGCTGATTTTCAGCATTTTGTTGGCCATGGGCATTGTGCTGTGGTACTTTCGGCGCAACCTCAACTTCTACGCGCCGGGGTTGCGCTCGCTGCGGTGGCTGGCCACGGCTTGGGTGCTGCAAAACGCGGTGCTGGCCGTGTCGGTGGGCCTGCGGAACTATTACTACATTCGGGCCTGTGGGCTGGCATACAAGCGGATAGGCGTGATGTTTTTCCTGTTGCTGGTGCTGTTTGGATTGGGTACGGTGCTGCTCAAAATATGGCAGCGGCGCTCGGCTTTTAGCCTGGTGCGCCTCAATGCTTGGGCGGCCTACGCGGTGCTGCTGGTCCTGGCCGCTGGCAACTGGGAAGTGTGGATGACCCACTACAACCTGCAACCGCGCTTCCGCACCGTCGATGTGGGTTTCTTGCTGGCCATGCCCGACCGGGTGCTGCCCACGCTGCTGGCGCACCGCGCTATTCTCAACCAAGCCCCCGTGCTGGTGGACGAGCGCAATGGTCGCGCCGCCGCGGCCATTACCACGGCCGCCCTCGCCCAGCAGCAGCTCGATGCCGCCGTGGCCGATTTTCAAAGGCGCTACCAGGCAAGCAGCTGGCAAAGCCTGACCTACGCCACCTGGCAGGCCCACCAAGCCCTGAGCGGCCGTGAATAATCCGTTCTTCTTCCCCAAAACTCTGGCCCGCTGGAACCGCGACAACTTGTGGTGGTTCCCCGGCTGCCTGCCGGTCTGGCTGCTGCTACTGCTGGCTTCGGCCTGGGTCAGCCAGTTTGTTGGCCCGCGCTATTCGCCCGAATCGGTTCATTTTCAGAATGACACCATCGAAGGCAGCGCGGTGGCGCTCCACTTGCTGCTGTGGGGGCGGGTGCTGCTCGGAATGCTGCACCTGGGCACCAGCAATCCCACCAGCCCGCCCACTGAAGTGGCAACGGGGGCCGCAGTGGCTTGGCTCATGGCCGTCATTCCCTTCCAGCTCTTCTGCATCTGGGTAACGCTCATTCTGGCCAATGTGGACCTGAACACGCACTAATTAAACCGCTGAATCACAACAATTAAATCATTAAAATGGAAACGACACTTCCCAACTTCCTTTTCACCTTCCTCTCCCTGGTTTTTTGCCTCGGCGACGTAACGGCCCTCAGCTTTTTGATTGCCTGGCAGGAGCGGGCGGCCTCGCCCAGCGCCCGCCGCGCCCGCTGGTGGCGCGGCGTGGTGCCCGGCGCAACGGTGCTGGTGGGCCTGCTGCTGCTGGCCGTTTTTCAAACCATGCGGCTGTGGTCGGGGCAAAACTAATTAGTAGGCCGATGAGCAAGCTATTATGATTAATCGAAATTCTCTTCGGCGCTGGCAGCCCGTGCGCCCGCTGGTGCCATTGCGGCTGTGGGGCACCGCAGTTGCCGTTACCGTGACGTGCTTAAACGCGGGTTTTTACGCCGAAGTCTGGTCGTCGTCGGTGGTCAGCGGTTGGGCTTGGCTGGCGCTGTTGGGGCTGCTGTTACTGGCTAGCCTCCAGGCGGTACCGGTATTGTGGGGCTGGCCGCCGCCGCCGTTGGCCCCGCGCTGGGGGCAGTGGCTCTGGCGGGCCGGGATGCGGGCGGCGGTGCTGGGTCTATGTCTTTGGTTGCTGCTTGGGGCAGTGGGAGCGGGCTTTTTGGTGTCGTCTGTGTGCGCTGACGGCTTTGCTGGAAATCGTTGAGGTAGCAGGAAAAACGCAATACCAAAAAAGCCCCTTGCCAAATCTGACAAGGGGCTTTTTGGAGAATCGGTGGCTTGAAATTACACCGTCACCTGGGCTTCGAGCTTCTGGGCCAGCACGTGCTTGGGCACGGCACCCACTTGCTTGTCAACCACCTGGCCATTTTTGAACACCAGTAGCGTGGGAATGCTGCGGATGCCGAATTTCATGCTGGTTTGGGGGTTGGCGTCCACGTCCACCTTGCCGATGATGGCGCGGCCTTCGTATTCGCCGGCCAGCTCCTCGACCACGGGGCCAACCATGCGGCAGGGGCCGCACCATTCGGCCCAAAAATCGACGAGTACCGGCTTATCCGAATTGATGATTTCTTCGAAGTTAGCGTCGGTTATTTCAATTGCTTTGTGTCCCATGAGAGAAGGGGAAAATGAGGTTCGGAGAGAAAGAAAGGCTGCGACCTTTGAAAAGGCGAAGGTAGCAGTTGGCGGTTAAAACACGGGCAGCGGCGTAAAGTTCAGGGGAGCTACAGGGTGGCGGCCAACGGCCGGTTACACGCCGCCGAATGGCCTTAAAAATCGGTCAAACTGCGCCTTCAGTCAGTGGCGGCCCATAGTAGCTGCCAACTCAAACCCAGCATTACCTGGTTGCGAAAGCGCCGGTAGCGTTCCGAATCCACGGTTTGGGCCGTTACAATGTGCCCAAAACCGGCCCGCACACTGAATCTTTTGGGCAGCGCCACGCTCGCGTACAGCTCCGAATTGAGCGAGCCCCGGTCGCGGAAGCCGCCCAGTAGCAAGTTGCCAAACACAGGCTCGGTTACTTCGGGAGTGTAGGTGCGCGAAACGGGCCCCGGTGGCAACGGCCCCGG
>JANXUO010000633.1 GCA_025356245.1 Hymenobacter sp. | reverse complement strand
CCCGCGCGCCCGGCGCCCGAGCGCCTGAGCCACGCGCGTCCGCTCCTACTAGTGGCCTGTTGCGCAAGCAGTGCCGCGCCAGCCAGAAACATCTTAGTAAAGATTTTCATGAGAAAAGGGGTTTGGGAGTTTTTAGTCGTTGATGCCGGGTAGTTGGTGTTGGGTGTTTAGTATTCGGTGTTGGGTGTTAGGTGTTAGGTATTGGGTTGAATAATTTACAAGTACCTGATAACAAAAGGCCTAACACCAAACACCGAATACCAAAAACTCAACACCTTAAAAACAGGCATCTAGTTATTCCGCATACTTGTAGTACCGCACATAATCCACCTGCATGGCTTGCGGAAAGGGCGTAGAGGCATCGGGGTCGCCGTCGAAATCACCGCCCACGGCCACGTTCAGAATCATGTAGAACGGGTTATTGAAAGGGTAGGGCGTGATGTCAGACCGGTTGCGGGTGTAGTAGAGGTTGCCATCCACGAACCAGCGTATCTGGTCCTGGCTGCGGATGACGGTGAAGATGTGGAAGTCCATCGAAAAATCATCGGCTGGCAGCGAGTAGGTACCGCTCTGAAACTGGTGCAGTGCCACCGTCGGCCCAAAGTGAACTGTGCTGATGTTAGTCTGGGGTTGGCTGCCTTTCAGCTCCATAATGTCAATCTCGCCGCAAGCCGGCCAGAACGCCTGGCTGTCGTTGGTGCCCAGCATCCAGATGGCTGGCCACATGCCCTTGCCCTTGGGCAGCTTGGCGCGGGTATCAATCCGCCCAAACGTAAAGCTCTTCAAGCCTTTGGTAACGATGCGGGCCGAGGTGTACTGCCGGCCGTTGCGGGCCTCGCGCTGGGCCGTGAGCAGCAAATTACCGTTGTTCACGGCCAGGTTGGCGCGCGAGTCGGTGGTGGCTTGCAACTCGTTGTTGTACCACACGTCCTTTACTTCGGGCCGCCATTTGCGGCCGTCGAGGGTGGTGCCGTCAAACTCGTCGCTCCAGGCCAATTGGTTGTAGTCGGCGTAAGCGTGGGCGGTGGCGTTCACCGGCTCGGCCGCCACTGGCTCGATAGCTACCGGGTCGGGCACGGGGGGATTTTTGGTGCAGGCTCCGGCCACCAGCGCCAGCATTAGAGCTGCCGTCAGCCCGAAGGGAATGCGCAAGGGATGGTTTGACATAAGATTGCAGGTTGTTTGTTTCTTGTTTCTCGCTGCCAGGCCGCCACGCTCACAGCCGTTATACTTGCTCACTTCCTCCCCCCTACCGCACCCGCAGCTTGAGGGTGAACACCGGGTCGGCCGTGGCCGCGCCGGCGCGCAGCACCATCTGCCGGGTGTTGATGGATAAAATGCGGTACGTGCGGTCGGCCGCGGCATCGGTAGCGCCGATGAAGGAACCGGGCGCGGCCAGCACCAACTGGGCAAGGCCTGCCCCGGCCGGCTGCCCGTACACGTAGGCAGTAGTGCGCGAGCGCGGGGCCTGGCAGGCGTACACGCCGGCCACAAACGTCTCAGCCTTAGCATCGTAAATAAAGTTATGGGCTGTGGAGAACGTATATTCATCGTCGGCCTGGCAGGCCGGAAGGCTGCCCAGTGCCCCCCCGGCGTAGTAGCTCGTTGGGGCGGCCTCGGTGCCCACCGTGATGGTATTGGCCACCGTGTTGTCGAGCACCCAGGTGCGCGACGAGCCGCCCGTGAGCAGGCGCTCCACGCGCTGCAGCGGGGGCAGCGGATGCACCAGGCTCACTTCTACCTGGGTGCCGTCGGGGCGGGTACCGCGCAGGCGCAGCAGGCTGCCGGTGGCTTCCACCACGTCGTAGGTCTTATTGCGTACCGAGTCGGGCAAGCCAATGAAGGCCCGGTTGCGCAACAGCGTAAGCTGGCTCACGCCGTTCACCACCCGAAAGCTGAAATTTGACACCCCGCTCAGACTGCTGCCAGCGGTGCAGCCCAGCCCCGCATCGTAGGTGTACACGTAGGAGTTGCTGAAATTGAACTGGTCGTCGGCTTGGCAATCGGGCAGCGTACCCGTCGCCGAGAGCAGCGTCACGCCGTCGGCGGCGTAGGTTTTCACCGCGCCCGGCTGGTCCGAGTACGTCCAGAAGCCGGTGCCGGTGCCGCCGCAGTCCACCAGCCCGGCAAAGTTTAGGTTGCCGCAGCCCGAGGGCACCGTCACTTCGCGTACCGGCGACGTGGCCGAGCCACCCCGGCCCGCCACCAGCAGCTTCACCTGGTAGGTGCGCGGCAAGGTGTAGGTGTGGGTCACGGTTTTGCCGGCCACCAGGTCCGAGCCATCGCCAAAATCCCACTGGTAGAGAAAGGCGTCGGTGCTGAGGTTAGTGAACGTGGCCACCACCGGAAACTGGCTGGTATCGAGCGTCACCGAGAAGTCGGCCACGGGCGCGGTACCATCCAGCTCGTATTTCTTGGGCTGGCAGGTGGCCAGCAACCCAGTGCCGGCAACGAGCAAAATAGCTTGGCGGAGAGAGGTCATGGTTGTAATAGTTGTTTGGTGCTTGGTACCTGGTATCAATACCCTGCATTCTGAGTCAAATTCGGGTTGGCGTCGCGTTCCGACTGCGGGATGGGCATCACCACGTTGTTGGGCTTGATGCCTTGGCTGATGAGGTGGGCGTTGTCGAGTAGGTGGTTGGTGCGCTTGAGGTCGAACCAGCGGTCGTCTTCGAAGGCCAGCTCGTAGCGGCGCTCGCGCAGCACGGCCGCGTCGAAGTCGCTGGTGTTGGCGGGGCTCAGGTCGTGGGGCTGGTCGGTGGTGGCGGCGATGTCTTCGCCAAAGGCCCGGCGGCGCACCGTGTTCAGGTACGCGTAGCCGGCGGGGCTGCCGGTGGCCTCGGCCGCAATCAGGTACACTTCGGCCAGACGCAGCACCGGAAAATTGAGGGGCGAATCCCAGACCAGCCCCAGCGTCTTCGGCACGAGCCACTTGCGCACGTTGAAGCCGTTGGGCGAGCCCACCAGGCGGTTGGGCTGGGCGGCGGGGCTGCTGCCGGCGGGGTAAAGGTCGCCGGGCTTCCAGATGGTGACTGCCTGGCGGCGGTCGCCGGGCTCGTAGCCGCTCACGAAGTTGGGCTCGGGCACGTTGAAGCCGTAGCCGCCCTGCGGGGCCAGGCCCTGGAAGCGGGGCGCGAAAAACTCGTTGCCCACAAAGCCCAGGTGGTCGAAGATGTACGACTGCGAAAGGTCCACCACAAACTGGGCCTCAAACAGGCTTTCGTGGCCGTTTTCGTTCTCCAGCTTGTAGTTGTCGCCGTAGTTGGTCCAGAGCGAAAAGCGGCTCGGCACCACAGCCAGCACTTGCAAGGCCCGCCGCGCCGCCTCTGGCTTGTTACCCAAGGTAAGCTGCACCTTGGCCAGCAGGCCAATAGCCGACCATTTGGTGGCCCTTCCTAAATCGGGCCCGCTGTAGCCGTCGTTGGCGTCGAGGTTGCCGATGGCAGCCTCCAAATCGCGCACCACCTGGGCGTACACGTCGGCGGCCGGCGTACGCGGAATAGCTGCTTCGGCCGGGCTGGCGGGCGGGGTCGTCAGCAGCGGCACGTCGCCAAACACCCGCACCAGGTCGAAGTAATACTTGGCCCGCAGAAACTGGGCTTCGCCCAGGCAGCGCTTTTTCACGCCGGGGTTCATATTGGCAATGCCGGGCACCTTTTGCAGCACTAGGTTGGCCGCGCCAATGCCCACATAGCAACCCGCCCACAGCTTGGTGGTCATGGGGTTAGCAGGCGATATGTTGAAGAAGTCGAGTTGCTGCTCCTCGGCCCCATCAACGCCCCCCCCCCCGCCGGCAGTGGAATTGTCCGACATAATATCGCCGATGCCCCACAGCGCGTAGTTGTACTGTCCGCCGCGGCTAAGCTGCGAATAGGCCGCATTGGTGGCCAGTACGGCGTCGGTTTCGTTGCGGTAAAAGTTGGCCGTCGTGAGCTGGTCGCGTGGCGTTTCGTCCAGAAACTTCTCGGTGCAGCCCGTCAGCAGGCCCAGGCCGAGCAGGCAGGTCGTAGCGGCGGCGGTGGTAATACGCTTATTCATGTTTCGTTGACAGCAATAGATTAAAAACCAACATTCAAACCTGCCAGCAGCACCCGCGACTGCGGGTAAATGCCCCGGTCGAGGCCGGCCCCGCCCAGCTCGGGGTCAAAGCCAGTGTACTTGGTCAGCGTCAGCAGATTCTGGCCTGTCACGTACACCCGCAGGGTTTTGGCGGCCACGTAGTGGAGCAGGCTGGCAGGCAACGAGTAACCCAGGGTCAGGGTTTTCACGCGCAGGTACGAGCCGTCTTCGATGAAGTAGCTGCTCACGCGCAGGTTGTTGTTGGGGTCGCCGAATACGGCGCGGGGCACGTCGTTGCTCGTGCCGGGGCCAGTCCAGCGGCTCAGCACGCGGGTGCTGCTGTTCACGTTGCCGTAGAGGCCACCCTCGGTGTACACGCGGTTGAG
>JANXUO010000589.1 GCA_025356245.1 Hymenobacter sp. | reverse complement strand
CGGGCCGTTTTGGGCAGGGCGTGCTGCCAGTGCCGCTGGGTGGGGCCGCGCATGAGGAGCAGGCTGCCGCCGGGCAGGTCGAGGGCGAGGGGCGCGTGCGGCAGGCCGGCCCGCGGCCGCAGGCGGAAGCGCCGCGCGGCCCCCAGGCTGAGGGAGGCAATGGCGGGGGCAGGGCCGAGTTCGGGCTCGTTGTCGGCGTGCCAGCCCATGCTGTCGCGGCCGTCGCGGTAGCGGTTGAGCAGGGCACTGTTGAAGGCGTGGCCGGTGGCGGCCTCCAGGCGCTGGCGCAGGGCGGCCAGGGCGGGCAGCCAGGGCTGCGGCTCCCAGCTCAGGCCCGAGTAGGCGTAGCGGGCCTCGGGCTCGCCGTACCAGGCCGTAAGGCGCGGCTGCGGGTGCCACTGCCCAAACAGCCGGATGCTGCGCTGCTCCCAGGCCACGGCCGCCGTGAGGTGGGCCAGCAGCGCGGCGGCCTCGGCGGCGGGCAGAAAGTGGGGGGTGTAGGCGAAGTCGGGGGGCATGGGGTTCAGGTATTGGGTTTTTGGTGTTTGGGTATTCGGTATTGGGTGTTTGGGTATTGGGTGTTTGGGTATTCGGTTCTAGGCTTCCCAATACCGAAAACCCAACACCCAAACACCGAATACCCAATACCGAATACCCAAACACCCAATACCGAATACCGAATACCCAAACACTAAAAACCCAACACCAAACACCGAATACCCAAACACCCAACCGCCTCCTACTTCCCCAGCAGCTGCTGCATCTCGTCCTGCACGGCTTTGGGCTGGTGGCTGATGAAGTAGCGGCTGCCCGCTTGCAGGCCCACGGCCAGCAGCACGCAGGCCAGCAGCGGCAGCACCCAGCCCCGGCTGCGGTAGGGCTGTTCGCCCACGTAGCGGGGCCAGAAAAACAGCACGTACGCCGCCACGGCCGGCAAATTGAACAGCAGCGACAGCAGCGGGCTCAGCCCGATGGTGGACGCCGCCCAGGCCAGCACCGCGCTGCACGCCACCAGGTACAGGGCCAGAAACAGCCCCAACATGGCCAGCGCCCGCATTCGCCGCAGGCGCACAAAATTGAGCCCCAGCAGCGCCGCCCCCGCCAGCATCGAAAACAGCACTGAGAAAAAGATAATGGTGCCGGGCGAGTACAGCGCCGGGCCGGTGGCCTCGTCGTCGGGGGCATTGCCGGGCAGGGCCAGGCGCAGGGGGGCTTTGGGCTCGGCGGGTTGGGCGGCTAGCTCGGCGGCCACGGCGGCCTCCAGGGCGGGGCGCAGGGCAGCTTCTTCGGGCGCGGGCAGCTCGCGGCGGCGCAGCTCGGCCAGGGCGGCCAGCACCGCCGCCTCGCGGTACACCGGCGCGTCGGTCACGTAGCGGCGCAGCTCGGCCGCCGACTTGGTTTGCATTTTAGGCGTGTAATCTTCCACGGAGGATGCTTTTTTTAGAAATATGGGCTGGCTTATCAGCAGGTCTTATCAGCAGGTGGTGAAGGGCTGTCAGCCGTAAAATGCGCGAAACGCTGCGCCCGCCCGGTCCACGTCAGCATACGAGTTGTAGAGCGGTACGGGGGCCAAGCGGATGACATTGGGCTCGCGCCAGTCGGCCAGCACGCCGTGCGCTGCCAAGTGGTCAAAGAGTGCCCGCCCGCGCTCGTGCACCAGCACCGAGAGCTGGCAGCCGCGCTGGGCTGGGTCGGACGGGGTGATGATTTCGAGGACCGTGGCCGGCAGGCTCAGGCCGTGCAGGTGCGCTTCGAGGCGGGCCGTGAGCTGCTCGGCCTTGGCCCGCAGCGCGCCCATGCCCCCGGCCCGGTCTATCAGCTCAAGACTGACGCGGTGAATGGCCATCGGAAAAATCTGGGCATTCGAGAGCTGCCAGCCCGCCGCGCCCGGCATGGGCCTGAAGCCCTTTTTCATCTGAAATCTATCCCCGGGGTCGTGCCCCCACCAACCGGCCAGGCGCAGCAGCTCGGGCCGGTGGGCGTGGCGTTCGTGCACAAATACCCCCGACGTGCCGCCCGGCCCCGAGTTGAGGTATTTGTAGGTGCACCAGCAGGCAAAATCCACGTTCCAGTCGTGCAGGTGCAGCACCAGGTTGCCGGCGGCGTGGGCCAGGTCGAAGCCCACCGTGGCCCCCGCCGCGTGCCCGGCCCGCGTAATGGCGGCCATGTCGAAGGCCTGCCCGGTGTAGTAGTTCACGCCGCCCAGCAGCACCACGGCCAGGGCGTCGCCCAGCTCGGCAATTTTGGCTTCGATGTCGGCCGTGCGCAGCGTGTGCTCGCCGGGCCGGGGCAGCAGCTCCACAATGGCCTCGGCGGGGTCGAGACCGTGCATTCGGGCCTGGCTTTCAAGGGCGTACTGGTCGGAGGGGAACGCGCCGCCTTCCA
>JANXUO010000547.1 GCA_025356245.1 Hymenobacter sp. | reverse complement strand
CACTGGCCGTGGCACGTCTCGCGTTTGCCGTTCTGGGGCAGCTTACGCCGCACTCGTCGGACGAAGCCCTCCGGGCGATTCGTCCGACCACTGGCCTACTAAACCAAACCGCCGCGCCCGGCGTTTCTCTCCGACCATGCTTCAAACTGCCCTCGTCTGTCTGCTGCTTGCCGCTGCTGCCGCTTTTTTGCTGCGGCGGCTGTGGCGCACGTTTGCCGCCCCGGCCAGCACGGGCTGCGCCAAAGGCTGCGGCGGGGCCTGCGGCGCGGGGTTGGATGTGGAGGCCCTGGCCCGTACCATCGAAGCCCGAAAAAACTCCGCCTGACCGGCCGCTGGCAACGCCGCGGGCCAAACGCCGTACCACCGGGGCACATCCCTCACCCCGCAACGCCCCCGCGCCATGCAAGACAAAGAAGAAGAACGCACCCTGTTGAGCGTTGAAAAGCACCTCAACGAACTCGGCTACACCCAGGATTTTACCGTCACCGACGGCCGCTTGCACACCCTCAGCACGGCCTCGCCCAAAAGCTATGCGCCCGACGAGGTGACCATCACCGACTTCTACCGCTTTGAGGGCGAAAGCAACCCCGACGACACCTCCATCCTCTACGCCCTGGAGGCCAGCGACGGCGTGAAAGGCACCATCTCGTCGGCCTACGGCGTGTACGCCGACACCGATATTGACGACTTTCTGAAGCACGTCGAAGACCTGGGCAAGAACCTGGTGAAAGACAAAAAGTAGGGTTGGCTGGTGAGCGGCTGGCGCGAGTTTGGGCGAAGCCGTAACTCGCGTCAGCAGCGGCTGGTTGCAGGGCGTAAATTTGCCTTAAATGCCCATTGCTTTGCCCCGCATCCTGCTCATCACGCCGCCGCTCACGCAGCTCAACACGCCTTACCCGGCCACGGCCTACATCAAGGGCTTTCTGGGCGGGCGCGGCTACGACGTGACCCAGGCCGATTTGGGCCTGCAACTGGTGTTGCGGCTGTTTTCGGAGGCCGGTTTGCGGCGGGTATTCGATGAAATTGAGGCTGGAAATTTCGACCTCTCCGATAACGCCCAACGGATGTTGCGCCTGCGCCGCCGCTACGAAAGCACCATTGCGCCCGTTGTCCGCTTCCTCCAAAACAAGGACCTGACCCTGGCCCCGCGCATCTGCCACGGCCGCTTTTTGCCCGAAGCCAGCCGCTTCGATAACGTGGCCGACCTCGAAACCGCCTTCGGCACGATGGGCCTCACCGACCAGGCCCGCCACTTGGCTACCTTGTACTTAGAGGATTTGGCCGACCTCATCAAGGAAACCGTGGGGCCGCAGTTCGGCTTCTCGCGCTACGCCGAGAAACTGGCGCTGTCAGCCACGTCCTTCGATGCCCTGCACGCTGCTTTACTGGCCCCGCCCAACCTGCCCGATACATTCTTGCTGGAGGAACTGGACATGCTGCTGGCGCGGGTGCAACCCGACATTGTGGGCTTCACCGTCCCGTTTCCGGGCAACCTCTACGGGGCCTTGCGCCTAGCCCAGCGCATCAAAGAAACCCAGCCCAGCGTGCTGACCATCATGGGCGGCGGCTACCCCAACACGGAGCTGCGCGAGTTGCAGGAGCCGCGCTTTTTTGATTTTATCGATTACCTGACGCTCGATGACGGCGAGGGGCCGTGGCTGCGGATTTTGGAAGCGTGGACCGGTAGGCAGTGGTCGGACGAATCGCCCGAAGGGTTTCGTCCGACCACTGCCGTTGCACGACTCGCGTCAGGGTTTGCAGGCGAGGGGATTGCAGACGAACCGTTGCGCGAAAGTGGTCGGACGAATCGCCCGAAGGGCTTCGTCCGACTACTGCCTACCGCGTCGTTCCAACGCACCTTCCTGCGAAACGCTGCCGGTCAGGTCGAATACCTTAACGCCTCCGGCCCCGACATCCCGCACCCCGAAGTAGGCACCCCCGACTACTCCGACTTGCTCCTTACCGAGTACCTCTCGGTGCTGGAAGTGCTGAACCCCATGCACCGCCTCTGGAGCGACGGCCGCTGGAACAAGCTCACCGTGGCCCACGGCTGCTACTGGAAACGCTGCTCGTTTTGCGACGTAACCCTCGATTACATCGGCCGCTACGAAGCCGCTCCGGCCGAATTACTGGCCGACCGCATCGAGCAAATCATCGCCCAAACCGGGCAAACCGGGTTTCACTTCGTGGACGAGGCCGCCCCGCCGCTGGCCCTGCGCGATTTGGCCATCGAGTTGCTGCGGCGGCGTACGGCCATCACCTGGTGGGGCAACATCCGGTTCGAAAAAACCTTTTCGCCTGACCTCTGCCGCCTGCTGGCGGCCAGCGGTTGCATCGCCGTTAGCGGCGGGCTGGAGGTGGCGTCGGATAGGCTGCTGGCGCTGATGGAAAAGGGCGTAACCGTGGCCCAGGTGGCGCGGGTAGCCGACGGTTTCACCCAGGCGGGCGTCATGGTTCATGCGTATTTGATGTACGGCTTCCCTACTCAAACTACCCAGGAAACCATTGACAGCCTGGAAGTGGTGCGGCAGCTTTTCGCGGCCGGCGTGGTGCAGTCGGGCTTCTGGCACCGCTTTTCGATGACGGCCCACTCGCCCGTCGGGAAAAATCCGGCCAAGTACCAGGTGCAGGCCACCGGCCCCGAGCGCGGCCCCTTTGCCTGGAACGACCTCTGGCACGACGACCCGCTGGGCGCCGACCACGAAACCTTCGGCCCCGGCCTCACCAAGAGCCTCTATAATTACCTGCACGGTGTGGCGCTCGACGAGCCGCTGGCCCGCTGGTTCGATTTCACGGTGCCCAAAACCACGGTGTCCCGCCGTCTCGTTGAAACTGCCTTGCAGGAGCTGCCCAAGCCCGACGCCGCCCGCCTCGGCCAGCGCCTGTTCTGGTTGGGCAACGCCCCCGATATCCGCTCCCAAACCGGCAAAAAAGGAACCGCCGCCGTGCTCACTTTCTACGAGCAGGCCGAAGACTTTGAGCTGACGACCCGCCCCGTCGCAGGCCAGTGGCTGCACGAGCTTCTCACGCGCCTCAGCCACGACTACGATACCAAAATGAGCCTGAGAGACGCAGTCGCCAGCTTCCCGACCGGCGAGGGCCGCTGGGAAGATTTCCTGCAAAGTCCAGCCTGGACGCTGCTGCGGGAGAAGGGCCTGCTCTTGGTGTAGGGCCGTGCGCGCCTGCCCGCCGTATCTTCGCCGATGCTCCCGCCCCGAGGAGCTGCTCATTATCATTGGCTTTCTATGTTAGGCTCTTACCGGTTGCTGCTATTATTGCTCACCAGCTTTGGGCTGCTGTTCACGGCTTGCTCGAAAAAGGAAGACCCGGCCGCGCCCACCCCGGCCCCCGGCACCATCAGCGGGCAGGTAACGCCCGCCACGTCCGTCGTCACGGTCACGGCAACCGGCCCCGGCGGCAGCACCGCCACGGCAACCCCCGACGCCGCTGGCACCTTCCAGCTGGCGGGCCTGGTGGCTGGCTCCTACGTGCTGAGATTCGCGCCCGCCGCCACCTACCTGGCCCCGGCCCCGGTGACGGCCGTGGTAACGGCCGGGGCCACGACGCAGGTGCCTGCCGTGGCGGTGCAGCAGGCCAGCGGTTCGCTGAGCGGGACCATTGCGCCCGTTGGCGCGGTGACGCTGGTGACGGCCGTTAATGCCGTCAGCCAGGCCAACACCACGGCCGTGCCGAACAGTGCAGGCTCTTTCACCTTTCCCAACCTGGCCCCCGGCCGCTATTATGTGGGCTTCAACGCCACGTACCTGAACGGCTTGAATACGTTTGCTTTCCTGGCCTACTACCCGCCCAATACGTTGGCGAACGTGGTGGTGGTGACCGGGCAAACCACCGTGCTGCCGGTTGTGACCGCCGCGCCCACCCGCCCCAACCTGCTCAGCACGCCCAACTGGCGCATCACCCGTTACTCGTATAGTGTAGCGGGGGCACCCCTCGGTGCCGTGGATTTGTATGCGCAAATGCCTGCTTGTGAACGGGATAATTTCTTCCGCTTCAATATTCCCAATCAGTTTGTTAAGGACGAAGGCCCAACCAAATGCTCCGTCGCCGACCCCCAAACCGTGACCGGCACCTGGGCGTTTGACGCCAACCAGGCCAACATTGCCGTGACCACCCCCGGCAACCCGCCAACCAGTTACGAGCTTTACCTCCTAAACCCCACTACCCTGGAGGTAAGGGAGCAGGGTACTACGACTGGCGGTGCGGCTTACAGTTCTTTCATCACGTACACTGCGTTTTGAGCGCCTAATCAGGCGTTTGGATTCATGAAATGAGCATTTTGCCAAAGTAGTAGGCCCGCCGCTGGCTGCTGCGCAATGGGGCCTCGGTGGGGCCTCCAGGCCCGTGCTGCTCACCCGGAAGCTTCGAGTCTTTGAGCGTTCAGGAACCGGCGGTGGTAACCTCCCGCTTTCGACCTGGGTGCGGACCGGCGCGAGCGGCGTTTTTGGTGAAACCCTCTTGGGGCCTGCTGCGCGAAAAAAAGTGCTGCTTATTTGATTGCGTGTTGAATGGGGCGATTCGGCTCCTGCCAAACCCCGTCGGGGGTGGCTCAATCCCGAACCCTCGGCGCGGGACGATTAAACCCTGACGGCTTACCCAGTCTAAGCCAGCCGCCGACCATAATGTGCCAGTGGTCGATGCTACACTCAAACGTCATGTACATGTAGGTAGCTTGCAGCGTAACCGACGCTTTTGGTGCGGCAATCAACTTTTTACCCCCTCCACCCCCTTCACTCTTTTTTTGTATGTTGAAAAACTACGTTTGGCGACTGCTGGCCCTGGCCGGAGTTTTCGTGGCGGGCGCGGGCACTACGGCCCAGGCCCAGGTAAGTAACTACAGTTTCGCGGCTTCGGCGGGCACCTTCACGGCGCTGCCGGCTACTGCTACGGCGGCAGCCTCGGTGCAAAACGACGAGGGCCTTTCGGCGGTGCTGCCGCTGGGTTTCTCGTTTGTGTACGACGGCACGGCCTACACCCAGGTGCGGACGTCGTCGAATGGCTTTTTGTCGTTTGGGCCGACGGTGGTGGCCTCGCCCGCCAACAGCCTCGCCTCGGCGGCGGCGGGCATCCGCCCTTTGGTGGCCCCGCTCTGGGACGACCTTTCGGGCAACGGCGCCCGCGCCTCGTACCAAACCACGGGCACGGCCCCGAACCGGGTGTTCACCTTCGAGTGGAAAAACTGGAAGTGGAACCACTTGGCCGCCGTCACCAATGTCTCGTTCCAAGTGCAGCTTACAGAGGGCACCAACACGGTGGCCTTTGTTTATCAGCCCGAAGCGGGCACTCTTAACGCCCCCACGGCCAGCGTGGGCCTGGCGGGCACCGGCACCGGCAACGGCTCGTACTTGAGCCTGCTCGACAGCGGCACCAGCCCCACGGCCAGCAGCACCCTCGAAAACGCCAGTATCGACACGGTGCCGGCCGCCGGGCAAACATACACCTTTACGCCGGGCACGGCCGTGTGCAGCACGCCCCGTGCCTTGACCACCAGCAACATCACCGGCACCGGCGCTACCGTTACGTTTGCGGGCAGCGCCGCCGCCGTGGGCTACGTGGTGACCTACACCCCGGCCGGCGGCACGGCCGTCACCGTCAGTCCTGCGCCCACGGCCTCGCCCGTGGTGCTCACGGGCCTTACGCCCGGCACCAGCTATACCGTAACCGTGGCTAGCGACTGCGGCGGCGGCACCAT